>JAVEUB010000341.1:0-2667 GCA_034005785.1 Cloacimonas sp. (SeqCode)
AGCATCGGGGTTGGGTCGTCGTGAATCCCGGTTGGTATCCCTGGAGGGTCGTTCCAAGCTATCGTCACCTTAAACGGGGAGCCATCTAAATCAACGAGCCACGAATTGGTGGCACCAACGGCAAGTTCCAGCTCCTTTAGGTGAGTTCCTCGCCCGTCTTGGGCATCCAATTCAACTTGTTTGACTGCCGAGACCGCGTTAAAAAGTCCCCAGCCGCTTTGATAGTCGGGACCGGGGTTAAGAATATCATCGGCAGAATGGATGGCCAGAACTTTCAGGGTTGAACTGCGCCATGCATCAAGCATGGGATCAAGATTTGGGACCATCTGGCTTCGACGTTGTAAGCAAAGGCCGAGGCCTGCGGTGACAGATGGAGCGGCAAAGCTTGTCCCAAAAGAATTTGTCGAGTATTCGCCAATGTCATCTGGTGTAACGATGCCATATGAGCGCACCGCAGGATCTGCCTGCCCAACTGCAACAACATCCGGCTTAATACGACCATCATCAGTAGGGCCGCAACCGCTGAACGATGAGAGCGTAACTGTTGAGTTAGAAGCAAACCCCCAGTGAAGATTACCGCCGACGTCGTGATACACATCCAGAACCGAGCCGACAGTCAAAACGTTCTTGCTGGTTCCCGGCGGTTTGACTGTGTCGAACCCGTATGTGTTGCCGTCGCCGATGCGCCAGTCTTTGTCTTCCTCTGGAGGATTGTATATCAGATACCAGTTTGATGCCCACTGATAGAAATAGGGCACGGGCGCTCCCGGACCGTAAAAGCGGTCGTTACCTGCTGAATAGACCAGCAAGTGCTGGGACGCATTGATTGCCATGAAGCCATCCAACTGCGCGCTGCCCCAACCATCATTAACATCCGGGTAGTATATTCCACATGTTGGGTCTTCATAGAATGCGGGATGTTGGCGCCACACCCATCCCCAATCGTAGAAATTGGTATAGTGAATACCTCCGGACCAAAAAGTGTCAATAAAGTCGATGTCCCACGCCGACGGGATACCATACGAGTGGTTGGAAATGCGCAACCCAGGACTGTTTGTTGTATCAATTGATGCGCTGGCGATTTCCGGAGCAAAGTCCATCGTGTCATAACCATCGACAAAGGCATCGAATGCAACTCCACGCGCGACGGAACCAGAGGGAATGGATGGCAGGCTTATGTGGTCTCCCTGCGCCGCCATCGTACCTGCAACGCCGGTGGCATGTTTGGAGAGGTTGGTCACCACATCCATTTGGAACACGCGGTTGCCGAACTCAATATGATTTGTGTTGACTCCCCCTCCAACTTCCCACATGCCGAGAATTACATCGGTTCCCGTAAGATCGCGACCCGTCGATGAGGAGGGCCACGGCGCGGAATTCGTCGGCCATAGCTCATCTGTACTAACGCCCGCTGCTGCGATTTGGTTATGGCTGGTAATCCAGATCGGATAGCCTTCATACTCGCCCACAAGTTGTTCCATTTTCCCGTCATGCCGTTCCCGAAGTCGCGAGACGCCATGCCGCAAGGCAATGGCATCAAGGGCAGCTTCGACCTTGTCGCGGTTTGCCCATGCCCTATCCGCGAAATCGCGCAGTCGTTCTTGTTCTTCTCTGATAAGTTGGATGCGTCGGTCGTCATGGCTCTTTTCGCCAATAGGATTCACTTAGCTTAAGAGGGGCTGGATTTCATTTATACGCTGTTGCCACCTCACTTCTGTTGTAATGCGTGCGGCGGTGTCCCATGCTACAGAGTCAGCGTGTCGCGCTGAATAGTCGATATAGTCCTCACGCCTTGGCGGATCACCGGGAGGCGGAATCCCTACCTCTTTGTGCGTTCTCTCGATCTGTTCCCAAGCAGCAAGTGCCGATTGGTACGCCTGTTCATCTGCGACGGATAAGTTTATCCCGTCGCTTGCATGTGACCATGTGCCCGCCATTCCGATCAGAAGGCAGACCAGGCATATGACGCTTGCGGTATACTTTTGCATTGCCCATTTCTTTCTGTAGAGGATACACCACCAACCATCCCCAGTGTACCAGTTCTTTTTCTTTCCGCTAACGTCAGGCCTCACCGGACGGCGCACATGCACAGTAGTTGGAGGCCGCGACAAGGGTGATCGTAGCAATAACGTGTAGATGCCGCAACTTGTGTGCCGAAAAGGGGTCGGAAAAGGGGTCGAAAAGGGGTCGGTCCAATATTTTAATGTTTTGCCTATATCATTCTACTGGAATTGGTTGCAAAAGCTAATTTTGACGTTTATGAAGAAAAATTGGCTGAAAAATGCCTCAAAACCGCGTTTTGGGGCCTGTTTTGGCCGTTTGGGGGCTGAAAATGCATATTTTTTTATCATTTTTGGCGTTTTTTTGGAAATACACGCGACAGGAGCCGCGTGCCACGGGGAATTCCCCGGCTCGTTCTGTTCCTCATCCGTGGGCAGCCAAAGGCATGGCCGCGAAGAGGTTTTTTGGAGGGACGGCCTCCGTGCCGTCCGGGATCAGGAGGGGAACAGGCGGAGAAATAATTTGGAAATCAGGAAAGCAGGAAAGGGGGAGGGGGGGAGCCGGGAGGTCAGGGGAGCACCTGGTATTTCCGGAACGTCCGGATCGGGCCGTTTCCGGGTTTAATCTGATGGATGCCCACCTCGAAGATTCGCCCGCGCCACTCAT
>JAVEUB010000067.1:0-10692 GCA_034005785.1 Cloacimonas sp. (SeqCode)
ACCCGCAAACCAAGCGCTTATGGAAACGAAATGTGCCGTAAACTGTTGCTGCCAATATGTGAGAGGGGAGTAACCATCGTTAGTGGCTTGGCTTCCGGGATCGATACCATGGCACATCAAAGCGCGCTGGCAGCCCACAGCAAGACTATTGCCGTTTTAGCCTCAGGCTTGGAAAGTGTTTATCCGCTTAACAACCTTGATCTTGCCGATAAAATTGCTGTAAACGGTGCTGTGGTTAGCGAATACGAACCTGGATCAAAGATGGAACGGTGGAATTTCCCTGCCCGAAACAGGATTATCAGCGCTTTGTCCCAAGCCGTGCTAATCGTTGAGGGGCAAGAGGATAGCGGAGCCATGCTTACGGCAAAATTTGCCCAGGAGCAATCCCGCGAAGTGTATGCTATTCCAGGGAATATAAACAACCGCAATGCGATGGGGCCGAACAGGCTTATCCAGCAAGGTGCAGCGTTAATTTCCTGTGCTGATGATCTGCTAATTAGGCTTGGGCTATATACTAAAAGCTCCGAACAGTTGGAGATTATGCCCGAATTGAGTGCTGAAGAACAAGTAGTGTGCGATTTTCTTAGCGCTGCTGGACGTGAAATCAGTTTCGATGAATTCTTGGTAAAAACTGGTTTTAGTATTGGCAGGCTGTCCATCGTGCTGCTGAATCTGGAATTGAAAGGCGTAGTAGCCAAGAGCAGCGGGAATAGCTTTATAAAAGTGTAAGCATATTCCCGTCTCCACGGGAATGACAATGTGGCAGAGAGCCATATTATAACTCACAACCTCTGGCACAACTACTGATACAAGAATCGCTTAATCTTTTGCGTAGGTGTTTTTTCAAACGGCTCTTTTTGCTCTATCAGTTTGTGCACAATGGAGAACGAAGCCACATTACTATTGAGGTGCTTACGCATATCAGCCAGGTGCTTAGTGATGTATTTCTCGGTTTGGATGCTGCTCATTTGGCCTATTCCATGCTGTTTGTCCAGGAATTCATAGCTCAAAAACACACGGCCGATTATTTGCCCGCCCGATTCATACACCAGAGTTTCCAGCACGCTTTCCTGTTCATTCAGCTTGGCTTCGATCTCTTCGGGATAGATATTGTCACCATTGGGACCGATAATCACGTTTTTGCAGCGCCCCTTAATATACAGATAATTCTTCTTCTTCAGGATGCCCAAATCACCCGTCATAAAATAGCCATCCGCGGTAAAAACCTGATTAGTGCGTTCTTTATCGCGATAATAACCCTTCATCACTGTGTTGCCCTTAAGCTGGATTTCGCCTATACCGGTTACGGGATCGGGATCGTTTATGCGCACATCCAAAGTTGGCAACACTGTTCCTGTAGAACGGAATTTCACCACTGCAGGTGTGCAACCAGCGATCAAAGGGGATGTTTCGGTTAGCCCATAACCGATGGCATAGGGGAAACCCGCTTCAAACAGAAACCGCTCCACTTCTGCGGATAGCAGGGCACCGCCAATACCAAAGAAATGAATGCGTCCGCCAAAGGTTTTCATCAGCTTTTTCCCCGCTACCTTATGCAGGGCTTTACGCATAAAGGGCAGCTTATACATCTCTCGCATCATCACATTTTTGGTCAATTGTGGGTGTATCTGCAGCTTAAAGATTTTCTCTATGATAAGTGGTACGGTTAAAATCATCGTAGGCTTGATCTTCTGCATGGCAGGAACAAGCACTCTGGCAGTGGGAGGTTTATCCAGATAATACACGCAAGCGCCTTGCATCATGGGAATTATAAAGCCAAGTGTACATTCGTAAGTGTGGGGCAGGGGAAGCACTGAAATGAGGCAATCGAATTCATTCATTTTCTGGATATGAAGGGTTAAGAAAGCATCTATCACGATATTTTTATGGGTCAGCATCACGCCTTTGGAACTACCTGTAGTGCCCGAAGTGTAGATAATTGCAGCCAGATCTTCTTCCTGAATCTCTGTATCCAGCAGCCCTACTGCCACCATGGCTTTACGTTTCAGACGGGAGATATCCTTGCTGCGCTCCTGAATAAAATCTGCAACTTTTCCCTGGGGAATTTGTGGTTCCAGTGGTTCCAGGATGTCCATATTGATCAAAATGGGAAAAGGATCCAGTTCGCTATAACCTATTTTATCGTATTGACTGGTGGAGACAAATACCATTTTGCTGCCGGAATGCCTCAGTATTTGCAATATCTCATTTACATGAAAATCCACCAAGATAGGCACTACGATTGCCCCCATAGAGGTGATAGCCAGATAAGCAACTCCCCAATTTGGCATGTTTTGGCTAAGAATTGCCACTCTGTCGCCTTTTTGAATGCCAAAGCTGTGCATCATGGCGATGAGTTCCCCAAGCTGTTGTTTCAATTGACCATAGCTTAGCGGTTTGCCATCAACCATCGACAATGCGGGGCGGCTGGGAAATTCCCTACAGGTACGGTTAATCATCTCTTTTAGTGTATAGCGCTCAAGATCTTTCAAAATCTCTCCTTTCATTAGGTTGGCTTATTATTTTTGAATCTCAAATTCTCTATGTTTCTCTAACGGAATGCTTGTTTCACCGTCTTTGCCAAATTCAGGATGGTGTTTTCCATAGGGCATACTCTGATCCATGGTCATCATATTTGCCTTTAGGCAATTGGAGAAATAGTCTTCCACAACGGTTTTAATTGCGCTTTCGATCAATTGGGCAAAGATGTTTTCTTCGTCAGATTGCAAACTTACCCTGGTCGTTGCGGAAAAATCCCAGAGAGTATCAGCATTGGCTGTGTTAAGCAGTGCAAATGTGGCTGTAATTGTAAGTGATCCAGAGGTTAAAGCCCAAGATTTTTCCCACTGCTCAATGGTAGTAAATAACACGGCATCGGCACCAAAGTTTTTCTTCATATTTGCCAGAACAGTAGGGTTTACATTTTCGGTGTCGTACATGCCCTCATCGCGCAGAACGCTAAAAACAGCTTCCACAGGCATCACATAATAGCCTTTCTGCCCCAATGCTTCTGCCAGCGAACAGGCAAAATATTCCTTGGCATCAGCGGCGGTGCTTTTGTTGATGGGTGGCAAGATCAGAATAGACACAGGTGGGTTTTGATACATTTTGGGGTACGCATCTTGCATCATAAGCACTTGCGGAGCACAAGCAGTCAGCAGCATCAAAGTAAGCAGGGCAAAGGAAAAAAGGAGTATCCGGTTCATTTTGCCTTCCCTCAATTTCCCAATTTGTAACGCAGCATCAGGAAATCTATCAACTGTTGAGCTTCGCTCCAGGTTTGTTTCTCTTTCTGGAAGTAGATTCTGGCCTCTTCCGTCCGGTTTTCGGCTAACAGCAGCATGGCATAATCACAATACAAACCGGGGGGCACAGGCTTTCCCACATTCTCTGATCGCTTAAACACGTTTTCCAGGCTGGCTTTGTAATGGCTTACCGATTTCTCGTCCTGCTTTTTTACAGCTCTGTAATAGCTGTGAGAGGAATTACCATAATACAGATAAGACGGCGTAGCACAAGCGGTTAAAAAAAGTGCAAAGAGTAAGCCGAGGCAATATCTCATGGCATCAAAACCTCATTAGTTTGAGCGTTGACGATGAACAGCTTTTGGCTTAGCAAAACCGTGCCACCGGAACTTATCTCCAGATTGTATGTTCCGCTTTTCAATTGGACTTCATTCAGTTGCTTTTTTGGATTAAGTAAAACAACTTTACCCTCCAGTTTTACCACACGACCGGTGGGTTTGCCTACCAAGCGTAACGTGCCATAATCTGCTTTCATTACCGAATTTGTGCTATATTTGCTAACGCTACAGGCATTTAGCAGCAGGAACAAGACAATTACAGCTAATATCCATGGTTTCATCTGTCCTCCCTTAATTATCACTGATGTAAATGTTGGGCAACTGGTCAGCCGAAATGCTACCTTGAACAATCTGCGCTTTCGAAAGCTCGGTAAGGTCTTCTCCGGGGATAGTTTCTATAACTTTGATGTAAGCGATAATGGTGCCAGGAAGTTCGATGGGAATCTTAGATTGCGGATTGGTAACCTGTTTGCCGCGCAAGTAAACCTTGAATACCTTGCCAGCTCTGATGCCCTGTCTTTTGCCACCGGAAATATATACCTCTTTCCCCTCCATGCTAAGCACATAGGAGCGCCAGGGATCGTCGGCAAGCCTGTTCATCAAGCCTTGAATCACACTGCTGATGGCTGCATCAATAGCTTTATCAGTTAAACTTTCGTCAAATCCGGCCTGCGAACCCATGCCCAAAACTGTGCCAACTTCGCTGGCTGCTTCACCGGAACCTTCTTCGCCAAAGATAACTAAGCCGGTGTGGGTATCAACCATGCGCAACGTTACTTTAGCGTAGGCGGTTTGTTTCTTGGTGCGATCAATCAGTCCTACATTGCCACTGTTACTGCGGCCAAACTCTGAAATTGACCCCAGAATGAGGTAATCAGCAGGGATATTGTAACTTTTAATATTGGATATCCTTTGCTCGTGGCCGATGGCTACACTATCCTGACGCTCTATCAGGATGTAGCGGTTACTCTTTGCCAGTTTAGCAGTTAGGATATCTGATGCGGCACGGGACATCTTGTCCGGGGCATCGCTGCCCTCATTCAAAAAACTGTTGGCAAGGCGAGATTCGTTAGTAAAACGCCCGATAGCCACTTTTTTCTTTAGTTTTATTACTCCATCTACAACATAAGGGGGTGTTTCGGGGGTGATGCTTAAGGTTTGCGAAGTCTGCTGGTTTTGGAAATTTGCGCAGCCACTAACGATCAACAAGCCTGCGGTTAAGCCAATAATGAATCTTTTCATTTGGATTACTCCTTTTCATTCAACAGTGAATTTCAACAAATCTTTTCGAGCTACAACTGTCAAGCAAAAACCAATTATTTTGTGCAACGAGGTTGGGAAAAGTGAGTATAAACTCTCACCCAAATCTGCAAATGAGTATCATCTGTCACAGTGGTCGTATTCGTTTGCAATTCTTTCTAAGAGTTCCAGCAAGCAAACAGATGAGACATTGAACTGATCTCTAAAGAAGTAATGGAAGTGGAAATATCCGACAGGTTGATTGATACCATCCATTTCAACAGCAATGGTAACCTCAGAAAAGCCATCAAACTGATGCATATTCTGGAGAGCAGGATCAAGCAGAATCCAGGCTTCACGATGGAGAATGCGCTGTTGGATACGGAACTATGGCAAACATAGGCTTAAACAGAAACTTCGTTAATCAGTACCGAATGCCGTTTCAGGCTGAAACGATAGCAGAGATAACCGGGATCGGAATCAAGGTCATAAGACAGTCCATCAGAGAGATTGCCAATGACTATGGGAAGAGCAGGCAAGTGGTTTTTGTTTATCTGGAGGCAATGGCATCAATAGGCATGGTTGGAATCAAAAGCTATTGGTGCTTCATCATAACAAGGGAGGGTGTCCTGAAGCTTGGGACATCGATACAACCAGGCATACTGGGCAATTGGAGAAATGAATCAGGCATAAAACCGAAACCAGGGATTTAGAAAGCGGCTGGACGAGCTTGCGATAGGCCGCTATACGTTTTTATGCACATTTCTGGATGTGAGTTAGAAAATATGGATTAGTCTCTAATATATAAGTGTTTAGTTGGTTCGCAAAAATCGTTATACACATTTGAAATGATCGTGATATCGCAAACTCACAAAACTGCAGATATGAAATAATGTTGATACTATTTGAACAATTAAGTGAGAACGCATAATGGTTGCTACTTGTTAACACCATACAGATGAAGATTTGGCTTGACACGAGAGATACATTTTAAAATTGGTCATCATAGAAAGATGTGTAATTACGTTTTTTTGATATTAAAAATCTCTTAGCATCTGGAGGAATGATGCCTGAACTCATGAATAAATATACAGGACTCTTTTGCCCTAAGGTTTTAGCTTTAGTTTTAGGATTAACGCTATCCTTAGTGCAACTATCTGGCATTAGTACCG
The DNA here is from genome assembly GCA_034005785.1 of Cloacimonas sp. (SeqCode). GTDB lineage: Bacteria > Cloacimonadota > Cloacimonadia > Cloacimonadales > Cloacimonadaceae > Cloacimonas. Next base: position 5,995 of record JAVEUB010000067.1, read on the forward strand.
GGGATTACCGCACCAAGTGGGGCGGAACCTGGGAAACTGTAAGCTTATGGCAAACCTACAATGGAACAGCTTGGGTGGATGCAACAGCCTTGCCTCCTACTCCGTTTAGTAACACTATTACATCCAGCCACTATATCAGCTTGAACAGTCCTTTTAACCTTGTTGGAAGCGGCCAAGTAATAATAAATAACCAGCTTCAGGTAAGAAGTGGTTGCACACTGGAGATTGGCTCTTATGCTAGCTTAGCATTCAAAGAATTACGAGTTACTGCTACTGGAGTTATTGTGAACAACGGCACCATGACGGCCAACAACAATAACAGCAGCATCACAATCGAAGCAAATGGAACCTTAATAAACAATTCTACCATCGATACATCCCAATCCAACAGCTTAAGCTTCAATTTGCTTTCTGCGGGTAACCTGGAATTCGGCAAAGATGGTGAATTAACCGGACAAGGCTCATTAACAGTTGGGTGGAACGCCAACATCTACATTGCCAATCCTGGTGGTGTGGATAGCAGCATAGCGCTAAGCGGGAATAAGACCTACGACAGGGCAAATATCACATTCAATGGTGAAACTCCGCAGATTACCGGGTTTTCCATGCCTGCCAATGTGCTGAATGTAGTGGTGGCGAACCCTGCAGGATTGATCCTTAGCTCCAGTGTAAATGTGGTAGAGGAGTTTGTAGTGAACTCCGGTGCATCGCTCGAGCTAGGCCTTAGCATTATTGATAAGGCCTGGTATGGAGCCGGATCATTCACACTATCTTCTAATGCCGGGATAACAACTGCTCATCCTGAGGGTATATCCTCCACTGGGAACACCGGCAGCATATTGGTTACCATCCGTAGGTTTGATAGTTATGCTGATTACTCCTTCAATGGAACCACACCCCAGCAAACAGGAAACTTCGTTACAGAGCCGGACAACAATCCCGAAGACGGTAAGGTTCCTATAGCCAATCTGAATATCAGTAACCCCTTTGGTGTAACCGTTACCAATCCCTTGGCGGTGGCCAGTAACGTAACTGTTTTGGAGGGCACAGCAGAAGGATCAGTGATTATCGTAGGTCAGGAATCCAAGATTGACGGCCTCTTCAGCCACAATTACTACCATTCCTTTGCCCCCAATGGAATTTTGATTAGCAACTATATCCCCTACACCGATGTGAGCAGCGGTAAGCCCCAAGCCATAAAACGTCGTTGGGATATTAGCGGAACCTTTATAGGCTCTAAACAGGTAACCTTCTATTGGGAACCGGAAGATGACAACGGAATAAATTGGAGCTTGCAAACTCCGGTTGTATATCACGGTAACCTGGCACTACCTGCCGAAGCCTGGGATACAAACTCTTCGCCCCGTTGGGTTACTACCACTATAACCGATCTGGCAGATAGAGGCATGTTCTCCATTTCTGGCTCTGGTGACGGAACCTTGCCGGTTGAACTATCGTCCTTCAATGCAATTCCCACTTTGAATAACGGGGTAAGGCTTCAATGGACTACCCAAAGTGAATCCGGAGTAAACGGTTACTACATCTGGCGTGCTTTTTCTGCTAACCTGGCCGATGCCCGGATGGTAAGTTTGTTGATATCAGCTACTAATACCTCTATTGGAGGCAACTATCTGTTCACGGATTCCGATGCCCCAAACGGTTTCGAATATTGGTATTGGTTGCAAAGCGTTGATTATGACGGTAGAGCAAGCTACTATGGGCCGGTGCATGTGAAGCTGGAAGCTGTCGGTGGAGCACCTTCTGTGCCTTTTAGCACTCAATTGTTGGCTCCTTACCCCAATCCCTTTAATCCTTCAGTAAACATTGCGTATTCCTTGGCCAAAGCCGCTGATGCCCAAATAAATATTTACAATCAGAAAGGCCAGCTTGTCCGCAAGCTCTTTGACGGAAACAGCAAAGCCGGAAGAAACACCCTGGTTTGGAATGGCGATGACGCTAATGGCAAAGCCTGCGGTAGCGGACACTATCTAATCATTATGGAAACCGGAGGACAGCGCTTTGTTCAAAAGGCGTCTTTGGTTAAATAGTATAGAGCATGGGGCAATAAATTACACAACCCACACCATTTACCCTCAATAAAATCAAAAAGCCGGCACAACCTGCCGGCTTTTTGGTTCTTTACTGCCTATTGTGAATCAGCTTTAACTCAGGATTTCATGATTTCAGCAAAATCTGATAGACATCTTCTAGTGTCATGTCAAGCTTGACAAGACGCACGTGTTAGAATTAAACGTCTCACAAAAGTGAGGTGGTTATGGTTAAGAACAAAGTGACATTAACAAAAGAAGAAAGAGGTGAGCTTGAAGCCCTTGTTGACAAAGGGATTCATCATGTATCGAGATTTAAGGATGCTTTGATTTTGTTGAACTGTGATGAGGGTGTAAATGCGAGAAAATATCCTAATCGGGTGATTAGTGATGTAGCTAAGGTTAGTATGAAGACGATCGACAGAGTCAAGAAGAAGTTTGTGGAAGAGGGCTTTGATGCGGTTATGTACCCTGGTAAGTCGAACCGAGTATATGTGAAGAAGTTTGATGGTGAACTGGAGGCACATTTAGTGGCTTTATGTTGCAGTGAAGCACCTTCTGGATATGCAAAGTGGTCATTAAGGTTATTGGCAGATAAGATGGTTGAACTGCAATATGTAGATGAAATCTCTCATGAAAGCGTCCGTCAGATCTTAAAAAAAACGAACTTAAGCCTTGGAAAAGTATAGGATGGGTGATTCCACCTAAACAAAACAGTGAGTTTGTGGCAAGAATGGAAGTTGTTCTGGATGTTTATAAAAGATCTTACAATAAGGATAACCCTGTAGTTTGTATGGATGAGACTCCCAAGCAACTTATTGGTGAACTCAGAACTCCCATTCAGGCAAGTCCCGGCATGCCAGCTAAGTTTGACTATGAGTACAAACGCAACGGTGTGTGCAATATCTTTATGGCATCAGAACCTTTGAATGGGAAGAGATATGCAAGCGTAACAGAAACAAAGAAGAAACCAGACTGGGCTGTCTTTATGAAGTCAATAGCAGAGCAGTACAAAGATGCAGACAGGATAACCTTGGTGATGGACAATTATGGAACTCATAATATCGGTGCATTCTATGAAGTGTTTTCACCTGAGGAAGCAAAAGCCCTCATCGACAGATTTGAGTTTATCTATACTGCAAAGCACGGTAACTGGCTAAATATGGCTGAAATTGAACTCAATGTATTGCAAAAGCAGTGTATCAAGAGAAGGATTCCGGATATAAAACATTGAAGAGTGAAGTACAACATTGGATTAAACATCGGAACAACAAAAAGTGCTGTATAAATTGGCAATTTACAACGGCAGACCCCAGAGTTAAATTGAAAAGACTTTATCAGTCAATTTACTCTTGACGAGACACTAGTGTAATACAGATTAGCTTATGTTTGTTATCGGTAGTCCCTACCTCCAGAAAGCTGTGCTAATTTGGAATTCACTTTGGTGGTATCGACTCCAGATATGCGAATCCACATTTATTATTGGAGAGATTTAATATGATCCAAGCAACGCAAGGACAAAAAGTTACTCTACGGGACCTGACCGATGCTGACATGAATGATTATCGACAATGGTTCACGAAAGGGCTCGAATGGACCAAATGGGATGCACCTTGGGAAGAAATGAGTGATACATTTGCTCAGAACTTTTTACAGAGGCTATCCAACAGACTATCAAAAGGACCCCAAGAGATAAAAACGCGTTTTGAAATAGAAGTGGATGGCACCCATATTGGTTGGGTTTCTTCTTACAACATTGAGAGAAAGCCGGACTTTTTGGCAGTTGGCATTTCCATCCCGGAGAAGGATTTCTGGGCTAAGGGAATAGGCAGGGAAGCTTTGCAATTATGGATTGGATACATATTTGAAAACCTGGGATTGGAATACATTTACTGTGAAACATGGTCAGGTAATGAAAGGATGGTGCGTTTGGCTCTTAGTATCGGTTTCGAAATTATTGAAAATGATAAGGTACTGGAATTTAACGGTATGCAGTATAACAAACTCAAATTTAGGATTGGCAAAAGCTGAATTCTCCCTTAGTTAGTGAATCAGACAACTGTGCCGTCCTCCGGACTCCGAAGTCATATTATCGCGTTACCCAGTAGTAATCTGCTGGGCTAGGCTAACTTACGCAGCTTGCGTGCTCTGCACTCTGACTGCCCCCTGCGGAGTTTTTCAGACTGGATTCCGGGTCAATCCCGGAAGGACGGAGGCTGTTGGCAAAGACCGTAACTTAGCGACGGAGGTGCCAAATACCATTGCAAGGGTGTGGAGCTTTAGCGGAACCCCTTGATAACGACGATTTAACATGATTTGCCCGGAGGGTGTCATATGATGCTAAGATTATGTTGTAAATTATATTATGTCGCCCACGAGGGGCTAATTGACATTATGAACACCATTAAAAGGGGACTGTTCAATTCTTTTAACCAAGCTATGCTGCTTTCTTTTCAGTAGTGGAGAATAAGTGGGCGAGTTTTTGCCAATCCACATTAACTCTACATAAGAGCCAGATATAAAATGTTTACAAAATCATTAAAGAATCCCGCTGTTACTCTATTTAATGTCAAGTAAAATCTGCTTGTCATGATGAAAAAATCGGTTATCCTGTTTTTGGAAGAAAATCGGAAGGAGCAGCGGGTTGCTT
>JAVEUB010000342.1:0-2665 GCA_034005785.1 Cloacimonas sp. (SeqCode)
ATCCGCACTAATCGTAAACATGAAATAGGGATTGTAAGAAGACAAAACGGTATCATCCCCCGCAGCTAAGAAAGTAAGCGTAAATTCACCCTTTTCATCCGTCTGTGCTTGTCCATGTGCAATCTCTTTCTGCTCTGAAGAAGGGCTGGGTCCCCACCACCAGAACCAGTAAGGGTATTTCGGCTGGCGTAATATTCGGTAACTAACTTGGGCATTATCGATGGGGAAACCTGCATAGGACATGGCTTTACCTTTAACGGTAACATCCTGATTCAGCTTAAAAGTCTCTTGTGGTTTATCAAAAGTAACTTCAAATCTGGGTCGCTTGTATTCTTCCACGCTGAAACTTGTGGAGCCCCAATTGGTTTGGATTCTCATCAGCCCAGTCAGCACGTTTTTGGGAGCGGTAAACGTGCAATTGAAGGTGCCATATTCGTTTGTTTGCAACGTCTGCCTGCTGATTACCTGATAGTTTACATCGTAGAATATCACTTCTATTGATGTTGCCGGAACCAGCTTGTTATACTTCTCCCCATCGGATTCATACATTACACCTTTCAGGTAAATAGTCTGCCCGGGACGGTATATGGAACGATCTGTAAACAACAGGCAACGTTTACTTTGCTGAAGGTTAAATTCATTTTGGGAGGAATAATAATCGAAGATATTCAACGAATCACTACCGCTTTGAATCGTAATCCTTTGACGCCTGTAATCATTATCTATCGGAATGCTTACCAAGCCACGGGCATCACTTGTTCCAGACCAGGTAAGTTTGTAGTAATAGTTATGGGTGATTTTATTGTAATCCTGCTGATAAACTTTAAGACTCGCAGCCTCAATAGGTTCACCGGTTTTGCGATTAGTCAGAAGCATAGTATTAGTAGCATTGCTTGCGCTAACGTATGATATTCCCGTGCTTAAGATGAAGCAATATCCGCTTATTTTGTCGTCAGCAATGTCCTTTTCTGCTATATTGGAGGCAATGATGATGTATCTGCCTGTGGGTAAGCTGTTTAGAGGCAGTTCATAAGAATGGCTGCGGTAATCCCCTTCATTGGTGATCTCGTAGGTTTTAGTCCACAGCGGCTTTTTACGCTGCATAGCCTTAATCTTTTTGTAATCATCCTGATACCAGCTACTATTTTCATTGTAGTATTCACCCTTCATAGATGCCTGTGGAATCCGGTATATGCTCAGTTTTACTCCCGATAGGTTTTTGGCACTAAGCAGAACTTTTATAGGTGCGTCGGTAATCACGTATGACTCTGCCGTTAATTTGATGTCCTGCAAGCGGATATTTTGCATCAGTGCTTTACAGCTTTGGCCGCCAAAGCTATCGGGATGTTTATCAGCCGCCTGTTGGCAGATATCCGCAGCATCCTTGTAAAACCAGCGATAAGTTTCTGATATATCGGCATTGTATTTCCCCGCAAAGCTGTTGTAAAGAGCAGCCAGTTTGAACGAGGCATAGGCAGAAACTTCATAGGCTTCGTACCGTGATATTTCCAGACGCAAGGCTGCTTCGTAATATTGCTCAGGCTGGGGTAGCCAACAGTTGTTGTACATAAATTCCAACCGCTCCAGATTTGCCACCACCAAGGCTGAGGGATCATTATCCTGTAAATGAAAACTGATTAAATCCTGATAGAGCAAAGCTGCCTGGTACTTCAGGGACAAGCTGTCCGGCGTGCAAATGGTCATCTTGGCAAAACCGGCTGCGCTTTGGAAATACTTCGTATCGGTGATGCTAAATTCCTCGAAAGGCAAGGTTAAGCCAGATTCGTCATTTTGGTAAAATTCTAGAGCACGGTAAGCCAAAAAGTCATACAATGTCGGGCGCAGCAATCTGTGATCTTTACTACCCTGAGTAACAAACGCAGGATAATCGGCTATGCTTTGTTTCTGCAGTTCCGCCGGCTTTTGCAGAGATATCTGATACTCATTTATCGTCTCTTTGGAGATAGTCTTTAAATCCCAGGTGGCAATATCATCCAGCTTAAAATTAACAGTTTCACTGCGCTGGCTGAAGCGCCAGCGATTGCTTTGGTAGTAGCTCCAGTAAAGCTGAGCCAGCATGCTGTGCATAATGGCGGAAGCGGGATAAACAGCGGTGTCCAACTGCGTCTTAACTTTATCTATGGCTTTTTGAGCAGAAAATTCTTCTATCTGTTGCTGGATTTTAAGCTGGTAGATTAGCGCTCTAATTTGCTGATCTACCTTGTTCTCTTTTACCGCAAATGCATACAGCGAATCCACTTTTACCGCCATGGATTTTGGTAAACCAGCGTTTTGCAGCTTGTCGATTTCCTTCCATGCGGAATCATAGTTGGACGCCTTGCTGGAAACTGCACCCAGGCAAACAGTAAGCCCGCAAGCCAGAATCAAGAGTATCAGTTTAGGATTCATGTTAACTCCTCTTTTAGATAAATTGCCCCATACCTTTTATGGAACAGGTATTAGGGAAAACACGCTATAATTTACCGATAATTGCTTATGTTTATCTGTCAAGATTAATCTTGGGTTGTACTGGCAAGATGCACGCTTGGAGCGATTTGAACCACCCTTGGAGCGTGTTTGACTTATATTTTTGTTCCACAAACTCCTGAAGAAAAACAAGATATCTTCACCAACAAAAATATGAGTTAAACCGCGGATTGTGGAG
>JAVEUB010000343.1:0-2663 GCA_034005785.1 Cloacimonas sp. (SeqCode)
ACCGGTTTTGTGGATTATCTGTTTTTTCTTGCTTGGTTCTTCCTTGCTATCATCCACGCAGGCTTGTAAGAGGCAGCACGAGCTTGCGAAAGCGTTGCCAAAGCTATTCTGCCCCAAGATAATCTTTAGGGAACCTTGCGTGTATAGAGGCTTATCTCCGCTTTTGCAGGTGTTTCGCCGTCTTTTAAAGTGCGGTTAAGTTTATCCAGCAGTTTAGAGCGTGATGCGCTGCTATTGGCTGGTAACTCGATGCTGAACAAGGAACTGGCAAGTTCATTGCCATCTTTATCCCAAACTTTTGCCAGTAATTTTACTTCTTCAGAGCGGGAGGCGAGATTAGCAATCATGTATTCCAGTTCTATGAATTGCGAACCCGAGCGGCTGATTTTCACTTGGGTGATCACTATCTGGGTGGAAAGTTTGTTCAAGCTTCTGCGCTGCACCCAGATGCCAAAGATGGCACCAATGATGATGAGCACCAGCACTGTTTCTTTCAATTTAAAGCGGCGGGGAAATTCCATACGGTCAACAATCGGCATCTAAACCTTCCTAAAAACTAAACTGCCAGGCAGCGTAAATAGTGTTATCCCAGTTGTTAAGGTGCTCTGCTTTATGGCTTACAAGCAGGCGGTGATGGGCAAAAACGTCTATAAGCAAGCTGTTCTCCACAGTGGTGGTTTTGGTGATATCGCCTTCAAACCAATGTGCTGTGCCGTTGTGGAGTGATTCTCCGGGAAAAACGTCGTTGTAATTCGTGTGCCAATCACTGCCAAAACTTCCCTGCTTTGTAAAAGATAAACCGCTCTGCCATAACATGATACTCTTGTATGGAAGCTGAATCAGGGCAGACACATCCACCAGGTTAGAACCCTTGGGGTAGCCCAGGCTGCGCTTATCATGCGAAAACATCGTATGGCTCATATAATGCGTGTAAGTGAAGGGACGCACTGCTGTAATTTCCATATTTATAAAGGGTTTAGCACTTCGGGGCAACATAACTGGTAAGGAAATGCGAAAGCCACCTTGCAGCGCATATTTGTTGCCCCACCAATCGCTAAACAACTGTCCGTAGCTAAGTTCGTCCAGAGCAAGCTGTGCATAGAGGTATAGCGGTTCAATCGGCTGATAGTTTCCTCCGCCAAAGATTAGCACGTTGTCCCTATCCCACAAATTGTGCTCGGTTGCACGCCAGAAAGCAATGGGCAACAAGTAATTAACGTCTATGCCTCGATTACCGTAGATGATGGTTTCGCCTACAAACAGATTCAGATTGCTCCTGGGATGATAGCTCAATTGATGCACTGCCGCAAACTTATCGGGATAGTTTTTGTTGTTTAGAAAGCTGTTGTAGTAAATGGCATAAATGCTATCTGCCATTAGAGATGCATGCATCAAGGACAGGCTAAATGCACCCGCACGTCCTTCTGCCAACAGATACCCATAATCATTCACACGATCGTTCATGATGATGCTGCCGCTGATGGCATTGCCAATGGGAAACTTGCCTCGTCCCAACGCCAGAGTGAGGTTTGGTGCATTGTAGCTGAGGTCTCCGCTCAGGTTATCAAAGCTTATCTTGCCGTTACTGATACGAGAGAAACTATCGATTAATTCAGATCCTTGCGCCTCTGTTTGGTCACCCAAAAAAAGCCCATTCCACCACAGCATATTAAGCTGAAGCCTGCTTCTATAACTGGCTGCCACGCGTGCACCCTTGTACAGAAAGCCGTAATCTGTCCCGATATGTGTGGACTCATATCCAGCCAGCACGTTAATTTCGGTTTTGAACAATGAATCAGCAGATTGGTAACCGGCAATGCTGTGCCTGGCTTTACCCGTGCGGAAAGCATCAATAAAGGCATCTTGAAAGCGGGAAATACTGGCAAAAGGGTGGTATAAACCCTTACCGTATATAGATATCGTGTCCTCTCTATCCGGCTGTTGCAAATTTAGCAGGCTGCTTTGCAATATGTCCTTTACAGGGGGATTGAACGCAGAATCGGGAATAAAACGCAAAGCCGAAAGAGCCGTGCAGCAAAGCAGGATTGGTAGGATCAGAAAGCTCTTACGCATCGGTTTCATCATGGCCACCATGGTGACACAATTGCACCAGGTTTTCCACTTCTTTCTGGCTAATCTTTAGCTCTTTAGAGATTTCACGCATAGTCCAACCATCTGCAAGCAGTTTACTTACCATTCGGCACAGCGTTTTGGTATCCAATCCGGAGTCTTCTGGTTTAACAATATCTTCAGCGTTAACAAGTTTGCGTTTAGGACGCCTAATCGCGATTGAGATTAGATAGAGAACCATAGCCAGCAGCAATACTTCCACGGCAATCAAAGGGAAATAGCCCCAGGATTTTTTAACTGGAGGAGGTGCATCGGCTTGCTTCTGCACAGGAGCCTGGATGATGCTATCTACGGGCATACTTTCATCTTCTTCCACCATTTTTTCTGCCACTGCTATTGGTGGAGGTGGAAGAGGCTCTTCATCTCCATGCAGCTTAGCCAGAAGCACTTGGGCTGAACGATAATATGAAGATCTGCTGGGGATCATGCTTAGTTTTTCTGTGGCGCGGGAACTACCTCTTTTTGCCAGTAATTCTGCCCAATGGTACAGTATCTCAGCATCTTCCCGATAGTCTATATGCAAGGCATTATAG
>JAVEUB010000344.1:0-2658 GCA_034005785.1 Cloacimonas sp. (SeqCode)
TTGCGGATTCCGCTGGCGAAGGTTTCCACTGGCACCCAGCCAAGTTCTGCCTGGATTTTTCCTGCATCAATGGCATAACGCAGGTCGTGCCCCGGACGGTCTGTAACGTAAGTGATTAGTTCGGTATAGCTTGATAGTTTTTCCGAAGGCTGCATTTCGTCCAAAAGAGTGCAGATCGTGGTCACAATTTCGATATTGGTCATTTCGTTATGACCACCGATATTGTAGGTTTCGCCCATTTTCCCTTTGCGGATAACGGTGTTTATCGCTTCACAATGATCGGTTACATACAGCCAATCGCGTACATTAAGCCCCTTGCCATAAACGGGTAAGGGCTTGTGAGCCAGGCAGTTCATAATCATGAGGGGGATCAGCTTTTCGGGGAATTGGTAACCACCGTAGTTGTTGGAACAATTAGAGATGGAAATGGGCAGACCAAAGGTGCGCTGCCAAGCACGAACAAGGTGGTCGGAAGCTGCTTTGGACGCGGAATAAGGCGAGGAGGGGTCGTAAGGTGTGGATTCTATAAACATGCCTTCATCGCCTAAGGAGCCATACACTTCATCCGTGGAAACATGATGGAAACGGAAAGCTTTTTTGGCATCTTCAGCCAGGCTGCGGAAATGCTCCAGCGCTGCTCCCAAAAGGATTGCCGTACCCACAATGTTAGTATTGATAAATTCCATGGGGCCATCGATGGAGCGATCAACATGAGATTCTGCGGCAAAATTCACAATCGTATCGGGCTGGAAACGTTCGAAAATAGCCTTCATACGGTTTGCCTCGCAGATATCCGCGTGTTCAAAGAAATAGCGGCTATCTCCATATTTAGCGGCAACTTCCTGCAAGCTTTCCAGGTTTCCGGCATAGGTGAGTTTATCGATGTTCAATACCTTTCCAGTAAAAGCTGGATCGGCAAACAAGGTGTGAATGTAGTTTGCGCCAATAAAGCCAGCGCCTCCAGTTACAATTACGTTTCTCATAAGGCTACCTCAATTTATTCAATATATTTTTAAATCTTTCCAATTCTTCGGGATTATTGTACTGCAAAGTGATTTTGCCTTTGCCTTTGTGCTCGCGAACGGTGGCTTTCAGGCTAAATGCGGAGACAAGTTCCTGTTCAAATTTGCGGGTTAGGGCTGTTTGTGAAATCGGTTCATCTCCACTTTGCAGGCTTTGCACGTAGCCTTTGGCTTTTTCTTCCGCCTGGCGCACGGTTAGCTTGTATTTAACGATAAAATCGGCAAAAAGTTTTTGGTATTCAGGCTCCACGGCAAGCACGCATCTGGCATGGCCGGGGCTGAGGATTTCGGCTAAAATCATCCCTTGCACTTCGGGCGAAAGCTTTAGCAGACGGATGCTATTAGTGATTGTGGCGCGGTCTTTGCTCATTTTTTGGGCAATCTGCACATGAGTTAGCTCGAAATCTTCGGCCAAAGCAGCATAAGCCATAGCTTCTTCGATGGGGTTAAGGTCTTCCCGCTGAATGTTTTCGATGATCGCCAATTGTAGCAGTTCTTTTTTGCTAACGCTGCGAATAACTACTGGCACGATCTCCAAACCAGCCAGCTTAGCAGCTTCCAGCCTGCGTTCACCCGCGATCAGCTCATATTCTGTAGCGCTGGTTTTGGTAACGATTAAGGGCTGGATAATGCCGTTTTCTTTGATGGACTCGCAAAGCTCAGCCAAGCGGTCGGGATCAAAGTGTTTACGCGGTTGGTAACGGTTTGGCTTGATCTGGTTAATTGGCAGCGTGCCAATGCCAAACTGGGGTGTATCCGGTGCATTACGATCTGGAATAAGGGCAGACAATCCGCGGCCAAGATGTTCGTTCATTATTTTCTCCCCGGTTCGCTGCGGTCGATAACTTCATTGGCAAGATTAAGATAGCTCATTGCTCCGGGCGAACGGATGTCGTACAAAAAGATAGGTTTACCAAAACTGGGCGCTTCGGTAAGCTTGATATTGCGCGGGATAACAGAGCGGAAAACCTTTTCCTTGAAATAGCGGTGCACTTCTTTCGCCACCTGCATGGAGAGATTTACACGTTTGTCAAACATAGTAAGTAGTACACCGATAATGCCAAGATTGGGATTCAGGTTTTTCTGGATCAGGCGAATTGTGGTGAGCAATTGGCTAACCCCTTCCAGGGCATAGTATTCGCATTGAATTGGGACGAGCACATCTGTGCTGGCAGTCATGGCATTCACGGTTAACAAGCCCAAAGAGGGAGGACAATCAATCAGAATATAATCAAAATCATTCAAAATTGGCTGCAAAGCCTCTTTCAGCTTGTGTTCACGGGCAAATTCGTGCACCAATTCTATCTCTGCACCGGTTAGGTTGATATTTCCCGGCACGCAAAACAGATTTGCGGTACTGGTGGCAACAATTGCCTTAGCCAACGGAACCCTGCCTATAAGTGCATCATACACTTGCAGTTCTATTTTTTCTTTGTCTATTCCCACACCGCTGGAAGCATTGCCCTGAGGATCGAAATCGATCAATAAGGTGCGTTTTTCCAGCACGGCAAGCCCCGCAGCCAAATTGACTGCTGTGGTGGTTTTGCCTACTCCACCTTTTTGGTTCACAATCGTTATAACTTTCGCCATAATATCCTTTTATCTTGTATGTAGCATGATAGCAGTAGGGTTTGGA
>JAVEUB010000068.1:0-10639 GCA_034005785.1 Cloacimonas sp. (SeqCode)
GTGAACTTGCACGAAAAAGAACTAAGCCTTAGCTTAGCTGATGTGGATGGCCTCCATATGGCAAATGGCATGTATATTTACCGTCTGGTGTCTGATAACTATAGCTCAAAACCGAACAAATTAGTATATATCAAGTAAAGGAGCATATCATGAAAACTTACAGAACCTATGCTTTTATTATCGTGTTGTTTATATCGGTAGTTTCTGTCTTTGCGCAAACTGTAGATTCTACTTTCACCATTAGCGCGAACAAGTTGAATGCGATTCGCTTAGCGACCAGTGTTTCTTCTTCTGATGATCTGATCCGCACATATTGGGACCAATATACCCGCACGACGCGAGAAAATGATCCAGATCCTGGTGTATTATCTGGTGAACGTGCTTTTTCAAATTCATTTGGGTTAGAGATCAGGACGATAAGCCTATATAAGAATATTGTAAGTAACACACCTGATTATTCAGATCCATACACAACCGATTCCATTAGGGACTACCTATACAGCTTTCCTTATGAAACCTTCAAGCTTGCCATTTTTCATCCGGGAACCTCGATTTTACCCCAAACACCAGTAGCAGGTGAGGTAATCCCCAGCGATTGGGATGCATGTCTGACTGATGAAGTATCCGTGTCAACCCACCTTTGCTCATACACACATGCATGCACGGGCAAATTTAAATAAATATAATATTTATGCTACAAGTATAAACTGACATTCAAAGCTGCAAGTAGTGACACAAGGGGAAAGTGGTGGCGAGTATCTTAATCAACCGCCCATTAGTCCAATCTTCCCAGCACCACCCGGAAGCCAAGCGATTCTTCAGTATAAGTAGGCCATATCCAGTTTCGGAAGATAGGCGTGCCTTGATATGCCGGACTGAAAGCACTGGCACCGCGCAGCATTCTGTATTGCCCCGAAACGGGTCCGGTTGGATCGGTCTGGTCTCCAGCGGGATAGTTATCCGCATGATAATCCCAGCACCATTCCCACACGTTTCCGCTCATATCATACAAGCCCAGTTCGTTGGGCTGCAGTTGTGCGGTGGGATGAGTGGAACCGTTTGAATGATATTTAAACCACGCCACTGCAAGCGAATCGTTACTCCCGCAGTAGGTATAGCCCATTGATAGGTTACCACCCCGGGCAGCAAACATCCACTCCATCTCGTTAGGCAGGCGATAGCCATTGGTAGCCCAATTTGCAGAAATGAAGTTCTGATTGGCATTCAGGGTATTCCAATTGGCGGGCCAGTTGGCAGGATTGGTGCCGAAATCTGTTCCATTGTTGTAATTATAAACGGGAGTTAAGCCCTCTGAGATGCTACGACGGTTACAATATTCCACAGCATTGAACCAGGAGGTTTTGTAAACAGGATAAGCGTCGCCTGTGCCGAAGCCGATTGCGGGATTGTTTCCCATAACAGCGGTGTATGAGCCTTGGGTAACTTCTGTTGAATCCATATAGAAATTGGAGCTGGCTACGTTGGATGTGCCGTTATTGAATGTCCCACCTTCCACCAGAACAAAACCTGCCGGCACACTGCCGGTTATGGTGTATGCAGCAGTTGTGATGCTACTGGGTTCCCATGGGTAGCGATACGCTCTTGCTTTTATAGTGGTACTTGTGATAACCTGAAACGGCGCATTGTACAGAATTGAGGTGTTGTCCGGTTCGGTGCCGTCCGTTGTATAATATATAGCAGCGCCTGTGCTACTGCAACTGATGCTGATAGTCTGGGGCTCATCATAAACTCCGGTTTCAGGAGTGATAACGGGGGTTGGGACGGCATTGCTTACGGGCAACCTCGAACGGATTACTCTGAAACCCATACTCTGGTTTGTAGCAACCGGAGACATTGGGTGTCTGTAAGCCGGGGTACACTGGTCTGCCGTAGCAAAGGCACTGCCACCGCGGAACACTTTGTTTTTCTGATACCCGCTCCCGGGACCTGTAGGGTTAGTCTGCTCGCCAGAGGGGTAAGCGGCTGCGTAATTATCCCAGCACCATTCCCACACATTACCACTCATGTCATATAAGCCAAGTTCGTTGGGATTTAAGGTAGCGGTGGGATGGGTGGTATTGGCAGAATTTGCGTTGTGCCAGGCTACGGCATTTATATCATTTCCACCGCAATAAGTGTATCCCTGGGTGAGGTTTCCGCCACGTGCTGCAAACATCCATTCCATTTCAGTGGGAAGACGGTAACCATTTTCAGCCATATCTACGGCAATGTCACCGGGGTAAACTGCTGATACCACAGCCGACCAGCCATCGTAATGAGGCCAACTGTCTGAACGGAAGAAGAAAAACAGAGAACTACCAGTTGTAACAATAGTCCCCGGGCTGTTGGTACCAGTATAACCCTCTGTGGGTCCTATTTGAGGGGCGTTAACTCCGGTACCATCATACAAGAGCAGGTCAGTTCTGTAGCCGGCTAAAGCAAAGTCCGAAAAAGATACCGAAATTACTGCGGAAGGGTCTGTGGCTGTAAAGGTAAACCTGTTAACCAAATCCGCATCGAATGACGCACTTGGTCCGCCCGGATCGAAGAAGGTGTATGAAGTGCCGGGCGTAACTAACTGGCTTCCATCGCGCATATTGATAGAACCAACCTGTTCACAGCTTTCATGCAGATTCCAGCCTAAGGGCCAATTGTTGGGATTAGTGCCATAGGTGCCAAAGCTGTAAGCCGGATTTAATCCATCTTGCATACTGCGCAGATTACAGTACTTCACGGCATCAAACCAGTTAACATTGTAAGCCGGATAATCTGCACCTTCACCAAAACCTATGGAGGGATTGGTGCCCATTATGGCTTGATATGATGCCTGGGTGGTCTCGGAAGACATCGCATAGAAGGAAGACACCGTTACATTGGAAGTTCCGTTGGGGAAGGTTCCTCCTTCCACCAAGGTAAGTCCCGATGCCGATTGATCATCTATTGCATAAACCGCCGTTGCCACTGCTGATTGAGTGCCACCTATCCGGTATGCAATCGCTTTCAGGATAGTATCCTGATTGATGTACACGCGATTGGTGTATAGCGTACCATGTTCTCTGGTCGGCTCTGTTCCATCAGTTGTGAAGCGAATCTGAGATTCGAGAGCAGAGCAGGAGATGGCAATATCAAGGGCAACCTCATAGTAACCTTCCTCCAAACTAAAAACCGGGGTTGGCAGCGGTGAGCTATCCGAGATAGTGTATTCAGCAATTAGCACCGGGGAGGGTTTGAAACCACTTCGGTAAGCAATAGCTTTGATTGTAGTACTCCGATAGACGAATATGGGAGTATTGTAGAGCGTTCCGAGGCTTTCTGATGGGTCAGTTCCATCGGTTGTATAACGAATTTGTGCTCCGGGGGTAGAACCGGAGAGAGTGATGTGTATTTCACTATCATATATGCCTGCCAGGGGATTGATGTCCGGGGTGGTAAGGGCGGTGTATATATCTGTGGCAGATTTACATACCCGGATACCACAAGCATGGTTCGATGAGGCGGGACCGAAGCCATTTCTGAAGAACGGAGTGCATTGGCTGGCAGAACTGAACGAGCTTGCCCCGCGCAAGACACGGTTGCTACCGGTTTCAGGTCCCAGAGGATTGATTTGGCTGCCTGAGGTATAATCTGGAGCAAGGATGTCCCAGCACCATTCCCAGATATTCCCGCCCATGTCAAACAAACCAAGCTCATTTGGCAGCAGAGTTCCTACCGGGTGATTTGTGTTGTTAGCATTGTCCAAACACCAGGAAACGGCATTTACAGTATTCCCACCGCAATACGAGTAGTTTTGAGAATAACTGCCACCCTGGGCTGAATACATCCATTCCATTTCGGTAGGCAGGCGGTATCCGTTTTTGTTTATATCCAATGATATATTGGTATGATTCGCAGCCGAAAGCCAACCGGTTGGCCAAGTGTCAGGATTTGCCCCATAGCCCAAGTAAGTGTAGCAGGGCTGGATTCCTTCCTGAATACTGCGACGGTTGCAGTACTCCACGGCATTTAGCCAGGACACATAATATACCGGGTAATCAGCTCCTGCACCATATCCTGTAGCGGGATTTACAGACATCACGGACTGATATTGTGCCTGGGTTATTTCCGCATCCGCAATGAAGTAGCTGGACAGGAAAACATCCGATACTCCATTTGAGAAGGTTCCTCCCTCTATAAATACAAATCCTTCCGGTTGGTCATTCGAAAAAGTATAGACTGCTTCAGCTACAACTGAGCATAAGTAACCGGGAGTATAAGCGACAGCTTTCAGAGTTACATTGGAATACAAGCGTATTGGCTGAGATGGGCTAAATATGTAGCCATAATATTCTGACGGAGTACTTCCATTTATGGTATATCTGATTTTTGTCTGTGGGTTGGGGCTCGTCAAAGTAACCTCAATCATCTCGCTGTATAGCCCGGAGGGATGGCTAAACTGCACTTCGCCAAGGGTAGTTGTTGCAGCAATCTGCCGGCATACCCTGAATCCGATTGAGTTCGTACGTGATGAGGGGGATAATCCCTCTCGATGTTCGGTAGTGCACTGCAGCGGGGTATTATTATAGCTTCCGCCTCTTACAATTCTGTTTGAACCGGTCTCAGCGCCGATGGGGTTGATCTGGTTGTCAGCAGGATAAGCAGAAGCCTTGATATCCCAGCACCATTCGCCGGCATTACCGCTCATGTCATACAGAACCAGTTCATTGGGAGTGAGGGACATTGCCGGATGAGGTGTTAAACCCGAATTGGCATCATACCAACCAACACTATCCAGAGTTTCAGAACCTGAATAGGGGTAATCCTGGGAAAGGTTACCTCCCCGGGCTGCAAACATCCATTCCATTTCTGTCGGCAGGCGGTATCCGTTTGCTGTGTACCAGTTTACCAGGATATTTGCCTGATTACCGTCTGAGTTCCATCCCTCTGGCCAGGCATTGGGGTTTGTTCCATAATCCCCATATATATAACAGGGGATAAGGCTTTCTGCGATACTGCGTTTGTTGCAGTATTCTATCGCCTGAAACCAATCTATGCCAACTGCGGGATAGTTTAAGCCCAGATCAAATCCGGCAGGGGGATTGCCACCCATAAGAGGATAGAAATCAGACTGCCTGATTTCGCTTTCACCGATATAAAAGCTGTTAAGCGTAACATCAGAGACCCCGTTATTGAAAACCCCGCCATCTACGTGTATCATATTAGCCTCAGGTAGAGACGGTAACAAAATGGTATATGTCTCTTGTACAATGCCCGATGATGGAGAACCGGACGATAGGAATGCCCTTGCTTTCAGGATGGTAGTGTGATGCAGGGTAAATGGTATGGTATAAGGAGTAGATGATAGCACAGGTTCTGTACCATCGGTGGTATAAGTGATGTTTGCTGCAGGATTGCTGCAGGTAATAGAAACCTGCACTGGCACATCATAGCTAAGTCCGGGCGGGTTAAAAGTTATCGATGCTGAGACAGTATCTGATACCACTGACCTGCAGATACGGAATCCGGCGGGGTTGTTATTGTTTGCATAAGGGCACATTGGGATGCTGGTATAAATACCTTGCCGCAAGTAACGGTAAGCAGGAATGCAGGTACTTTCATCTGTAGCCCACCATCCGCCTTTGCATAAACCCATGGATGTCCACCTCATGAAAGCAGGAGTTGTATAGGGTATAAACTGGATATAGTTTTGGCTATACATATCAAAAACCCATTCCTGGACATTTCCGCTCATATCGTATAAGCCCAGTTCATTGGGTGCTTTTTCTGCCACGGGATGCACCGCATTTGATGAGCTTGCGCTATACCAGGCAACAGAATCAGCAACATTTGAACCGCTATAAACGAAATTGCCGGTTTCCAATCCGCCCCGGGCTGCGAATTCCCACTCCGCCTCTGTTAGCAACCGGTAGCCATTGGCAAAGAAAGTCGGGTCTGTGCTTGTCCGGGGGCGCACCCCCAAACTATAGTGCTGCTGTAGTAACAGATAAGCTCCTCCCTCAGTATATACAGAACCAATCGCAGGCCAGATAGGCCATACATAAAGCTCTGGTCCCAAAGGATTTTTCCACTCATAATAGGGAATCAATCCTTCCTGCCAACTGCGCTGATTGCAATACCTCACGGCATCCCAATAGCTAACATTGTGAACCGGATATTCAGGACCAATCATGTTGTAACTGGGGTTTGTACCCATCACATGCTGGTAGGAAGCCTGGGTAACTTCGGTTGTGGCAATCAGCAGGGGATTACCGGAAGTAGTAACCATTACAAACTCGTTAAAAAGCAACGAGTTATCCGCTTCAACCCGGTAGATAAAGCTACCGTCCAGATAGTACGGCTCCGCGCCGGCATTCCAGGTGATATGTTTGCCCGTCCCGGGAGTAATACCAGATCCGATATCTCCGCTTAGATTTGTGAACGTGGGTAATAATGCGAAGCTTGCCCCTTCATTATGGCTGATTTTAAGGCTGACCGTGCAGGCTACACCTCCTGCCTCCGCCAGGTCATAATAGATATCAATGGTTTTTGATCCATCCAAGCGCTGGACGGCTGTAACATTGGAAACAAACGGAGTGGAAACCCTGGTATAGGAGTTCTGAATCCTGCTGAATTGCTGCGCTTCGGAAACCATAAAGGCTTGCAGCAAGGCTAACGTGGATATGCAGATAATGCTTAAGAGCAGCTTTTTCATTTTGCCCCCGCTTTGCTGTCTTTTCCCAGCAGATTTCTAATGTCCTGCAGGGTCAGGGGAAGTTGTTTGCCTTCGGAGCACTGCTGCAAGAGGCTACGCAACCTGCCCCTGTAATCCTTGAATGCCACCACGTAAAAGAACTTCCTTTCAAATTGCAAGGGTGCGTTCCTATAAATGTACTCTGTATCGGTGGTATTGGCTAGCCAGGTAAAATCCGCAGGGTTATCAGCAGGGGTGTCACTCTCAAACAATATATAACCATCGGGAATGATAAGTTCATGGTACACATTTTCTGTAACAGCCTGCCAACTGATCAGGGCATCATTCCCGGTAATGCTTATCATCACATTCGATACCTGCATGGGAGGGGGAGCAGAATATGATAAAACAAGGGGATTAGTCGCCTGGGAATAATTGCCAAAACTGTCTTGGGCTTTTATCCGCAATCTGGAGATATCACACGCCACCGCAGGCAGTTGCCAAGAATATGTGCCTGTATTGGCAAGCGGTCCTGCCAGAGGGTTGAAAGTAACACCGGCATCCACACTCAGGTAAATATAGATGCTATCTGCCAAAAGATTGGTATCAGCTGCTGTCCAGGTGATATCTTCTATTTGATCTATATACCAAATGTCATTGGGCTGAGGGTTAAGCAGAATAACCGAAGGGCTTTTAGTATCATTAACGACCGGTAGTGATAAGGCATAACCCATAACTGCATGTAAACTAACATTAAATAACAAAAAAAACACGGTAAATAGAAGCTGTCCCATACATCACCTTTTCATGTTTTTAGTATGTTTTCACTGAATTCGGTTTCAAATAGTTTGTCAATCTTTTTTTCTCCGTTTATCAGCTTTAAGCATATCCATACAGAATAAAAACCCTCACTGGAAACTTCAAATTTCATTACTAATCTTTCCAAGACGTAAATGCTTGCAAACAGCACTTACGTCTTGGAAAGATTAGTAATTATTGAATCCAACCCTTAGTCTTCCATTTGTTTAAGACATCTTGTGCCAAGTTACTCTAAGACCTTTAAGGTTGGTGGAAGGGATAACTTCGGGAGAGACTCTAAGTCTAAGGGATGGCTATCCCTTTTCCACCATAATAACTCACTATTGGAAGACAGCAAGGCATAAGATTCAATAAAAAAGGGATGACGGTTTTTAGCGACGGGTTTCAACCCGGCGTTAGCAAGTATATGAAACATGCTTAAGCCCCAGCGGGGCGATAGGTGTTATTATTGCAAGTATTTAATTAAGCTTACCTGTCGCCCCGCTGGGGCTAAATATGATATACTTCCTCTTTCCGCCGGGTTGAAACCCGTCGCTAAAACCTGTCATCCCTATCGGGATTTTATAGTAGATTTGGAATGTTCTAAAAACTTAGTAATTGTGGATTGGCAAAACCTCGCCCACTTATGCTCCACTACCGTAAAGAAAGCACAGCATAATTTGGTTCGGATAATTGAACAGTCTCCTTGCGCAGCATATCGCCTTTTTTCGCACATTTGCTTGACACGATTAGGGCTGTTCTACAAATTGCTTTTATTGAATATCCTCAAAAAAAGGAGAAACTATGATCACCGTATATATCAATGGCAAAGCTACTCAAGTGCTTAAAAATACAAAGGTTTTACATGCCTGCACCAAAGCAGGATATCGCGTTCCGCATCTTTGTTACCACGAAGACCTTCCTTCTTTCGGTAACTGCGGAGTTTGCATGGTGGAAATCAACGGACGCTTTTTACGGGCTTGTTCCACCCCTTGCGAAGAAGGAATGCAAATTACCACCACCGGCAAGAAACTTCTGGATTTACGCCGCGATGCTTTGGAATTAATTCTATCCAATCACCCCAACAACTGCCCTGAATGCATCAAAAACGGCCGTTGTGAATTGCAGGATTTGGCACAGGAACTTGCTATTCGCCACATGAACCTAAAAAAAGTGCGCCGTAAATACAAAGGCGTTGATGTATCTTCCGTGGCTATTACCTTGGATCAATCGTACTGTATCCAATGCGGTCGCTGCGTTTATGTGTGCAACGAGATTCAGGATGTGCATGCTCTGCAAAATTCTGAACGGGGTTTCAATACCTTTGTAGGGCCTACCTTCCAGCGTCCCTTGGGCGATTCTGAATGTGTAAAATGCGGCCAATGCAGCGCTTATTGCCCTGTTGCCGCTATTTATGAAGCTGACGATTCCGATGCTTTGTGGGCAGCCCTGGATAACCCGGACATGGTTCTGGTGGCACAAGAAGCCCCCGCAGTACGTGTGGCTTTGGGCGAAGAATTTGGCCTGAAACCAGGAACCAATGTGAAGGGAAAGATGTACACTGCCTTGCGCGAACTGGGCTTTAAATACGTGTTCGACACCAATTTCGGAGCAGACCTCACCATCATGGAAGAAGCCACGGAGTTTGTGCATTTGTTTGTAAATCATCCCGAAAAGTTTCCCCTCATCACCACTTGCTGCCCAAGCTGGGTGGATTATCTGGAAAAGTTCCATGCCGATCTGATTCCCCATTTCTCCAGTAGTAAATCCCCGCACCAGATGGTAGGCACAATAGTTAAAACCTACTGGGCAGAGAAGATGAAGATTGATCCCAAGAAGATTTTCCTGGTTTCTGTGATGCCTTGCACTGCCAAGAAATATGAAATCGAACGCATGGAAGATATGTATGCTTCAGGATATAAAGATGTGGATATCACCATTACCACCCGCGAACTTGCCAGAATGCTGAAAACACGAGGAATAGACCTTACGCACCTGGAAGAAGGCGTTGCCGATAACCCCTTGGGTGAATACAGCGGTGCGGGAACAATTTTTGGTGCCACCGGTGGAGTTATGGAAGCTGCCTTGCGCACAGCATACAAACTTGCCACAGGTAGCGAATTGCCCAACCCCAAAATTGATTTCGTCCGCGGCGCTAAAGGTATCAAAAAAGGCAAGATCGAGATTTTAGGTAAGGAAGTGCGCATTGGAGTAGCTTCAGGGCTTGGCAACGTGGCTAAACTCATGAACGAAATCCGCACTGCCAAAGAAAAAGGCAAAGAACCCCCGTACCACTTTGTGGAAGTAATGGCTTGCCAGGGTGGCTGTGTAGGAGGTGGTGGACAACCCTACCGTTCCACCAACCGCGTTCGTCTGGCACGCGCCAAAGGCTTATACAAAGATGATGAAACCTGCGAGCACCGTGAATCGCATAATAATGAATCCATAATGAACCTGTATAAAGAGTTTCTGGATGCACCGAACTCCCCAAAAGCCAAGAAACTGCTGCATACTTCGTATATTGCCCGGCCGCTGGAGATTATCAAAAAAGGTTAACAGGTTAGTAGGTTAGGCTAAGCTAATCTTGGAGTTTACTTGATATCCGTAGAGCAGCACGCCGCTGCTGCTAAACGAGTTTTCAGCAGCAACGGCGTGCTGCTCTACTCCTACAGAAAAAGGAGCTTTTGATGCTTGATGACGATTTAATTTTCGGTGGAGATTTCTTTGATCTGGAAGCCGAACCGATACTGAACACAGATGAAATGCAGCTTCGTGAGGGCGAATTGCGCGAAGTAGCGGTTCTTTTTGCCGATATCCGGGGCTTCAGCAGCATTTCCAATCTCTTTGATGCCGAGACAATCCATAAGAGAATGGATGAGATAATGAAGATTTTCTCGCGCTGTATCGGTTATTATGGCGGTTTTGTGGATAAATACATGGGTGATGGAATTATGGCTTTGTTCGGAGCCAAAGTAGCTACAGAGCAAGATACAGAGCGTGCCATCATGGCTGCCATCAAGATGCAACAGCAATTGCGGCTGTACAATGCGATGCTGAACAAACAACCTGGTTTTGAAAAAGTAGAATTGGGGGTGCGGGTAGGCATAAATACAGGCCTGGTGTCTGTTGGCAAGGTTGGTGAAGATCGTGAAGGCGATTTCACAGTGTATGAGA
>JAVEUB010000345.1:0-1643 GCA_034005785.1 Cloacimonas sp. (SeqCode)
AGCTGTTTGGAATGGATGCGGTACCGGAATCCTGCGTGAAAAAGCAACTTTCTCAAGATCAGTTCTGGTGATGTGTTTTTGCTTTTAATCCTAGACATGACACGACTTCTTGTCGCCGCATCAAATACATCTGTCATTTTGCCAAAGGAAGAATCTCATTTTGTATTGCGGACCTGTTAATGAGATCCATTATGTGAGGCAGCTTGACTTGGGCTACATTTGACATTACGGGAACGACAACACTGTTTCCGAATTGCCTGTAAGCCTGTGTATCACTTACAGGTATCTTGAAAGAATCCGGATACCCCATCAAGCGTGCACATTCCCGAGGGGTGAGCCGCCTCGGCCTCCTGTTTCCTTCCTGCTTGATCAATATTTCTGAGCCATCCTTGTAATATCTTGCAGACAGGGTTCTTGCCGTGTCCTCTCGACCAACCAAGCCAAAGCCAAAGCCATGGCCGGCCTTTTTGTGTTTTTCAGCATAAGCCTGAAGATAGGCCCAAAGCTTTGGTGTTAATGTGTATTTGTGGTCTACAGCCGCCATTTCTCCAGCAGTGTATGGTGGTTCTGCGGGCTCACTCCCATCCTCGGGATGCAAAATAGAGCCAAGCCGAATCATTCCTTTATCTTGAAGTTGCAATTCGTCCCAGTTGAAACCTGTGATCCCGTTGAAGCCGACAATGATTATCCGCTCACGATGTTGTGGAACAAAATGCAGTCCATCAATTACTTTATAAAAAACCTTGTAACCCAACTCTTCTTCGAGTGTCTGTTTGATTATTTTGAAAGTGTTCCCTTTGTCATGAGACAAAAGGTTTTTCACGTTCTCGAGCAAGAATGCTTTGGGTTTCTTGGCCGCTATAATTCTCGCGACATCAAAAAAAAGTGTTCCTTGGGTGGTGCATTCAAAACCATGGGGGCGACCAAGGGCGTTTTTTTTGGAGACTCCGGCTATGCTGAATGGTTGGCAAGGAAAACCGGCAAGCAGTACGTCATGGTCGGGTATGCTGTGTTCATCAACTTTGGTTATATCACCTTCATAAGAATGAAGGTCGGTTGGGGGAAAGTTCTCGTGGTAGGTTTTTTGGGCAAACTGATTCCATTCTGATGTGAAAATGCATTGGCCTCCAGAGCTTTCAAAACCCAGTCGAATGCCACCTATACCTGCGAATTGTGAATCTTTTTTTTCGGATGAATTTTTTGAGAGTAGTAGTCGGTTGATAATTGCGTCAGTTATGTATGGGGGCGGCTCGGAAGCCTTGGCTTCCCATCGTCTTACGGTTCGTTCATCAACACCAAGAATTTTGGCGATTTCAGCCTGTGTGTGAATTAATCTTGCTTTTTTTAAAGCCGACATAGCCTCTTGTGACTGCATCTGTTCTCCTTGCCTATGGGACACATTTAGGACATTATGTCCTGTTTGTTTTACATAGTCAATAGTCAATTAGGTGTAGCGGCTTGAAATCAAAACAGCTCGGGCTTGAAATCAAGGAAATACCTGGCCAGAATTAAATGTTACCAGGAAAGACCTCTGGCCAACAATATGGGTTACTGGACCAAGATTAAATGCTACTGGGCTTGAAATTAGCAAGCCCGGCTAACAATAAATGTTACCAGGTGTCCAAATTAAACGATCGTTTTAT
>JAVEUB010000345.1:1653-2643 GCA_034005785.1 Cloacimonas sp. (SeqCode)
AAAACATTTGAATAAGGGGTCCACGCCACATCCATGCAAAATCGGGCGTTAGCGTATTGTACGCACAAAAAGAACCAATAGAAGACAATGGATACGGCCAAAATATCAATCAATCAGCCCGTTTCCTTTCAATATAAGCTCCCGCGTTAAACGCCTCAATAGTGCGTACAATATGATTTACTCTGATAAATCCCAAGGGAAAACAAGGGGGTTTTTATGAAAAAGTGCAACAATTTTTTATATAGTGCGTACAATTATGGCGTACAACAGAATATTTCGCATTGCTTCCTGTTCACTGCCCTATATTGTACGCACTTTTGAGCAATGTTAAGGTTGGAGGTAATTGTGCGTACAAGACGCAGCTTTTCTTCCATCCCACCTCGGTATTACCGTTTTGTTCCCTTGAGGTTATATGGCGTACAATACGCTAACGCCTTAAAATGCACAAATGTGGCGTGGACCCCATAAAGAAAAGTAAATAAAAGAGATCCAGTAAAGGTCTACTAAAAACGTACTTCATTATTTGGGGTCGCTTCAGAAAATGGATTATAAAGGGGTGAAGAGAGAATTCGGAAAATAAAGCACGTTTACGAAATTAGAGAACACAAATATCGTGAATTATAGGGGCTTGAAATCAAGCCACTACATCTATCTCTTATTCTCTGTTTCGCTTTCTTCAAGCTTTTCCTGTTCTTTGCTTACGAATCCAGCATATAATGTCAACAATGCTCCGATTCCTGTTACCCAGAATCCATAAGATATGCGGACTGATAGTTTTGCGCCAGGCGAAAAAGCATTAAATGCATCACCAATTTGATTAGAGAGACTGTCAACGTGCCCGCTTAGCCCCAAATATAAGTACCCCATGCCCATAACTGTCAATACTCCCAAAATTCCGACAATCACCGATGGGCGTTCTTTTTTCATAATTGCGATAATCCCCAATACAGCAACCACAGCACCAATTGCAAGGATGATTTTTGCTTCTTC
>JAVEUB010000346.1:0-2639 GCA_034005785.1 Cloacimonas sp. (SeqCode)
ACTATCCCCGTGGGTAAAATCATCTCTGGTGGCCCGATGATGGGCTTTGCTTTGCCCGATCTTGCAGCCACAATGGGCAAGGGCAGTAGCGGACTGGTTTTGATGAACGAAAAATCTGCCAGGCTGCTTACAGAAAAGAATTGTGTGCGCTGTGCCCGTTGCGTGGATGTGTGCCCCATGAACCTGATTCCCAGCACTATAGCTGCAGCGGTAAAACATAAAGACCTGGATCTGGCTGTAGCAGCAGGATTGAACGACTGTATGAAATGCGGTAGCTGTGCTTTTGTGTGTCCGGCACAAATTAGGCTGGTGCAATGGATTGATACTGGAAAGATTCGCTACGCAGAAGCCCAGCGAGCCAAGAAGTAGGATTTATGAAAGATAAATATCTCGTTTCAGCAGCGCCCCACCTGCATGACAAAACTACAATCCCCAACGTTATGTGGAATGTGGTGATAGCGCTATCCCCCGCTCTCGTATTCGCCGTATATTATTGGGGAATAAGGGCTTTAATGCTTACGCTTTTAGGTGCTGTTTCTGCTGTGGTTACCGAAGCTGTGATTCAGAAATTGCGCGGTGTGCCAATTACCGTGGCGGATGGCTCCGCTTTTTTAACTGGCATGCTGCTATCCTATAACATCAATGCCGGTGCACCTTGGTGGCTACCTATTATGGGGGCTGTGTTTGCTATTGCCATTGGCAAGCAGGTATTTGGTGGCTTGGGCAATAACCCAGTGAATCCTGCTCTTCTTGGACGTGCCTTTTTGCTGGCATCCTGGCCTACTTTGATGACCTCTGGCTGGATGAAGCCCAAAAGCGGAGCTTTAAGCGGAATTGCTGATCCCGATGCTATCGCCATGAACCTGCAAAACTTATCCCCCAAAGCGTATGCGCTGGTTACGGGAGCAACTCCCCTAAAGGTGGTGCAAACCCTGCGCGACAGCAGCTTTGTAGCTTCCATAAACGCTCAGGCAGGTGATGGGATTGATCTCGCTAACCGCATTTTTACCAATATTACAGAAATGGATAGCCTGAAGAACCTGTTTTGGGGTAATATCGGTGGTTGTATTGGAGAAGTAAGCGCTTTTGCCTTGCTGCTTGGAGCTGCTTATCTGTTGTATAAAAATATCATCGAATGGCGCATCCCGCTGTTTTATATCAGCACGGTTTTTGTGCTTAGCTTTATGTTCGGACCAATTAAAGGCAGCGGCTACAGTCCTATGCTGCCCTTCTTCCATATCTTTTCGGGAGGTTTGATGTTGGGGGCTTTCTTTATGGCCACGGATTATACCACAACGCCGCTATCCAAGAATGGCAGAATAATTTTCGCAGTTGGTTGCGGCGTGTTAACTATGGTTATCAGGCTGGTTGGAGGCTACCCGGAAGGGGTTAGCTACTCCATTCTGTTTATGAATGTGATGACACCGTTAATAGATAAACTAACCATCCCGAAGGCTTTTGGGAGGATAAAGAAATGAAAATGTTTATCCAACTTGGTTTGATCCTATTGGCATTTTGCGTGGTTGCCACCGCTCTTCTGGCATACGTAAACACCCTTACTAAACCCAAAATTGAAGCTATCTTGATTGAAGAAGCACAGGCAGCCCGCGAGGGTCTGATTCCCAATGCAGATTTCGAGGAAGTGAACGCAGCTATAACCTATTATATTGCCCGCGATAAAGCCACAAAGGAAGTTATAGGCTATACCTTTACTGCCGAGAAAATCGGCTATAATGGGCTGGTGAAAACCATGGCTGCGGTTGATAAGAACTTCCAGCTGATTAACATCAAAATAGTTCAGCAAACAGAAACACCTGGTCTGGGCACAAACTCTACCAAACCTGCTTTTACCGACCAATTCAAGGGTAAAAATGCAGAACAGCTAATAGTTGATAAAGATGGCGGAGTGCCACCCAATATGATTAAAGCACTTACAGGAGCTACTATTACCAGCCGGGCAGTTGTTTCGTCCCTAAAAGAACAAATACTTCTGTTACAGCAGGATATACAAAATAAACCAGAATCTGCTGCACCCTCTGTGGCAACAGAAGGAGGTAAACCATGAGTTTCGTATCCGAATTAACCAAAGGCATTATCAAGGAAAACCCTATCTTTGTGATTGTGCTTGGCATGTGCCCCACTTTGGCAACCTCTACCTCTGTAGAAAATGCTTTGGGGATGGGGTTTGCTGCCACGTTTGTGCTGGTGTGTTCCAATATCTTCATTTCGCTGATAAAGAACATCACTCCTGATAAAATAAGGATTCCGGTTTATGTAGTGGTAATTGCGTCCTTCGTGTCTATTGTGGATATGTCTATGGCCGCTTATGTGCCCGCCTTGCATAAATCCTTGGGTATATTTATTCCCCTGATCGTGGTGAATTGCATCATCTTGGGGCGAGCCGAAGCCTTTGCCAATAAGAATAGCGTGCTAAATTCCATCGCCGATGGCATTGGCATGGGAGCAGGCTTCACGCTCGCTTTAACAGTGGTAGCCACATTCCGGGAAATTCTGGGTAATGGCACCTGGCTGAATTTTAAAGTTATGCCCACTACCTACGAGCCTATGCTGATCACCTTGTTAGCTCCGGGAGCGTTTATCACTCTTGGGCTGCTGATGGCTGTGATGAATGTGCTGAA
>JAVEUB010000069.1:0-10565 GCA_034005785.1 Cloacimonas sp. (SeqCode)
AACGTAGCGACGTGGAATACCGCTGGCTGATGGATGATGCCATCAGCCTTGATAAAAGCAGCTTCGTGGTGAGTTCTGTGATGATTGATGATCTGTTGCTTACTACGCAAGTGAGTTTCAAAGATCAGTGCCTGGAGATACGCTGTGCGCATCCCTCCTTAGCGGCATTAGTGGGCAAAAAAGTAACTTTTCAGATAAACACACAGACCATGTATCCCAAAGCTTCACATCAGCTTAGTGTGTTTGTAACTGAGCTTACGCGAGGTGTGTATATCGCCTTCCACTATCCGAAGGAACTAAGCGGTGTGGAATGCGTGCCTGTATTTTCGGGGCAGGATAAATATCCCCATATTAGCAAAGAACCTGGGCTAATTAAAGTAGAAAGCCGCCCCGGAGAATGGATTTTCCCTATTAGCGGAGTTGTGTTTGCGTATTAAACCAGTAGGGTAGGGTGCCAATCTTACAATTACAGTTTGTAATGTTCTTGCTTGCGTAGCTCTCACAGTGCAGCACTCACATTACAAAAAAGAGATTGACTAAATAACAACGCTTAATTTCCTTGCAAAAAAGACATATTCGAAGATAGAGGTTATCATGAGATTAGCGATTGAGAAAAAAGACTTGCTTGGCCACATTCTACATTTGGCTACCATTGTCCCTACCAAAAGTACTTCACCGATATTAAATAATTACTTAATTGAGGTGTCCGAAGAGACGAACATGGTTCGTATCACGGCATCGGATTTGGAGATAACTGTAGTGGTGGAGTTCCCTGCAGCAGTAGCCGAAGGGGGAACGATTGCCGTTTCTGCCCGCCATTTTAATGAGATTGTGAATTTTATGCCAGATGCGATTATCAATCTCTGGCGCCACGATGAATTACTGATGATTCAAAGCGGTAAGGTAGATTTTAACTTGTTGATTGCAGATCACACCTTGTTTCCGGTGATCCCCGAAACCAAGCTGAAAAATGCCATAACCTTGGATTCAGCACTATTCAGCCGCATGATCAGCAAGACCTTTTTTGCCGTGTCTATTGATGTAAACCGTGCTGTCCTAACCGGTGTGTGCTGGAAAATCTTCCCCGATCATCATTTAATGGCTGCCACCGATGGACGCAAAGTGGCAGAAATAGATATCTTAAACTCCTCTTTGATTCCCCAAAACGAGACCGAAGGCACTGTGGAAGAAAATATTTTTACCGACCAAGAGCAGAGCTATGTGGAGAAAGTGATTCCGGTGAAAACCCTGATGTTCCTGCAAAAGATTTTTGATAATGAATGCAAAGAAATTGGTATCTCTATTGATCGTAACAAGATGATGTTCTCTTATGGGAAGTATTTTGTATTCTCGCAAGTGATTGAACACAAATACCCTGAGTACCAGAAAGCCTTCCCTGCCGAACTTCCTAACAAGTTTATAATCGATAAAGAATCCTTACGCACTGCCATCCGTAGAGTAGCTCTTGTAGCACCGGATGATAACTTGCGAATTCGTTTCGAGCTGGATAACAATCGCTTTGAAGTGAATACCTCTAATCGCGATGCCGGTGATGCGAAACAAAACATGGACAACTACAATTATGAAGGGAACTCTACAGGTATCTCATTTAATTACAAATACATGCTCTCCATTCTTGATGCTGTGGATACAGATAAAGCAATTATCAAGCTTGGTTCTTCCAAAGACCCCATGATGGTTTACAACGAAACACCAACCCCCGGTCAGGAAATAACCTTCCTGCTGATGCCGCTGAGGTCATAACGATTGATTCTGGCGCGAATCAGTCTGGAAAACTTTCGCAGCTATGATAACCGGATATTCTGTTTCGAGCCACGTGGTAGCCTGATAATTGGCTCTAATGGCTGTGGCAAGACCAATCTGCTGGAAGCTATAGCCTATTGTGGAATCGGGAAATCTATCCGTTTCCACCGCGATGAGGAACTACTGAACTTTAACAAAGGTTTTTTCCGCATCGATAGCTTGTTTCACACCGATCAAAACAACGGCTTACAAGTTGCCCTCAGCTATGGCGATAAGCGTAAGCTATTAAAGCTGGATGAACTGCCGATAAAACAGCTAAGCCGCCTTTTTGATGTGGTAAAGGTAATCTACTGTGCTCCGGAAGATTTGCTGCTGGTGAATGGCAGTCCGCGGTTTCGGCGGCAATATTTTGATCTTGCCATAGCGCAGCTTTATCCGCAATATATCCCGATTTTACGGAACTATCTGCATATTGTGGAACAGCGTAACGCCATGCTGAAGCGGAACTTCCAAAAAGAAGAAAAACACAGTTGGGACGATAGTTTTGTAAAAGCACTGCAAGAAGTGTGGGATTATCGCTCCAGATATCTGGAGCTGGTTAATAGCGCATTTACCGAGCAGTTTAGCAGTATGTTTCCCCAAGCCGCCAAGATTCATATCACTTATCTACCTGCGCTTAAGCTGCCATTGTGTAGCCCCTTGGAGCGTATATTCAGCTGTATTCAAGAGCTGGAGCCGCGTGAAAAACAGTGGCAACGTAGCCTTGCCGGTGCGCATTTGGATGATTACGAATTTCGCTTTAAGGGACGCAGCATGCGCACCTATGCCTCGCAAGGGCAGAAACGGATCGCAGTGATTATTTTGAAGCTGATTCAGGCAAGGCTAATCGAAAGCGTTACGGGTATAAAACCCATCTTGCTGTTTGATGATATCTTTGCGGAACTTGATAGCTTTCATGCACTTAGCATCAGAGATTGCATAGATAGCCGCTATCAGGTGTTTATCGCCAGCCCCAAAGAAGATATTCGAAATATCTGGCAGGGGTATGAAGTGTTGCAACTTAGCGAAGCTGAGGTGGAAAAGTGAAACATGGGAAAGTGGAAAAGTGGAAAAGTGAAACCCGTTTCGTGGTTGAATTGCTACGTTCTTCATTTTATCTGCAGTTCAGAGATAAACCCATCACTCGATCTATGAAATGTGTTCCACTCTTCCACTTTTTCTCTCTATCACTTTATTGCGGAGCTATGTGTGAAACTTAACCGCAACATCATCGGCTGGATGTTTTACGATTTTGCCAATTCAGCCTTCACTACTATAATCGTAACGGTGATCTACAGTGTTTATTTCATCAATAATGTGGTAGGCGGAGATCCCGGGTACGGAGAAATGCTATGGGGAAGAGCTATAGGCATCTCTATGGCTCTGGTAGCTTTAACTGCACCTATCCTTGGAGCTGTGGCAGACTACTCTCGCTCAAAGAAGAAACTCCTGTTTCTCAATTGCTATTTAACCGTAATCTTTACGGCGCTGCTCTACTTTGTGCAACCGGGTGCAGTTTTTATCGGTATGTTGTTTTTCATCATTGCCAATTTCGGGTTCAACAGCGCTAATGTGTTCTATGATGCCTTCCTACCAGAAATCTGTAAACCAGATGATATTGGCAAAGTTTCGGGGTTTGGTTGGGCTTTGGGCTATGTGGGAGGCTTGCTTTCCTTGCTTGTCGCATTGGTTTTGGTAAGAATCAATGTCCGGCTTGTATTTCCGGTGGTAGCGCTACATTTTTTCCTATTTTCCCTATTCACTGTTTTCTGGCTAAAGGAATTCAGGCGTCCTTCCAAGCGCAGCAATTATTTCAAGGTAGCCTGGCGGCGCATCTATTTCTCTATCAAGAATATTGCCCAGCATCCGCAGTTACTGCGCTACATTATCAGCTATTTTATCTACAACGATGGGATAACCACGGTGATCGTATTCGCCTCTATCTATGGCATTGAACGCTTTGGTATGAAGACCACGGATATGATTATCTACTTCATCTTAGCACAATTCACCTCCATCCTGGGAGCAGGTTTGTTTGGCTGGCTAACCGATAAGTTCAACGTTAAGCTATCCTTAAGCATCTCATTACTTTTCTGGATTGGCGTGGTGATTTGGGCTTTTCTTTGTGGCAGTGCTTTCGAATACTATTTTGTGGGGCTTACCGCAGGATTGGCAATTGGTAGCAGCCAAGCTAACAGCCGCACAATGCTTTCGCTACTTACCCCCAAAAACCGACAGGCAGAGTTCTTTGGCTTTTATACCTTGACAGGACGCCTTTCTGCAATTATTGGTCCCATATTATACGGATGGATTGCCCATAAAACAGGAGATATCCGCTATTCAATTTTATCTTTAATGCTGTTTTTCATCTGCGGATGGATAATCCTGCAAAGTGTTAACTTAAAGGAAGGGCTATGCCAGGCACAATAATATTTGAAATAAATACATAAAGAGGTTATTAACATGAAGCTACACACCTTAGTTAAACTATTTGGCATGCTCCTGATAATCCTGCTGCTTAGCTCCTGCGGGAAAAGCGCTCCAGTGCTGTACATATTCAATTGGAGCGATTATATTGATCCCGAACTTGTTAAAGAATTTGAAACCCAGTATAAGTGTAAGATTAAGTACAGCACTTACGATTCCAACGAAAATATGTTTACGAAGATCAAAAGTTCCAAAGAATCCTTCGATATTGTGTTTCCCAGCGGCGATCATGTAAACATCTTGCGCAATGCGGACATGCTGGAACCAATTGATAATGGCAAGCTAACAAATTTTAAAAATCTTGATCTTACTTTACTGGAAAAAGCGCAGTCCTTTGATGAAGGCAACAAGTATGCAATCCCTTATTTTTGGGGATTAACCGGCATTATCTATAACAAGCAATATGTGCCAATAAAGCTGGTGCAACAAGATTCGTGGAACGTGGTAGGCGATCCCTTTTTTAAAGGTAAAAACAAGATTACGATGCTGGATGATGCGCGGGAAGTGGTTGGTGCAGCGCTTATTTACAACGGTTTTGATCTGAATGATACCAGCGAAACTGCCTTGGCTGCAGCCCAGAAAACCCTTGAGCTGTGGGATGTGAACATCACCCAGTTCGATTCTGATTCGTACAAAAATGAAGTGCCAGATGGCACCACCTGGCTTGCTCAGGCTTACAACGGTGATGCTTTCCAGCAAATGGCTACAAACAGCAATCTGGGCTTTTACTTGCCTAAAGAAGGAAGCAGCCTGTGGATGGATAATATGGTGATCCTAAAATCCTCCAAACAAAAGGAACTGGCATATAAATTTATCGATTTCTTGCTGGAAGCAAATAACGCCAAACGTAATGCCGAATACACACAGTATCCCACACCCAATAAGGCTGCTTATGCAATGCTACCTGCAATTATTAAAGCCGATAAGATGATCTACCCCGATGCTGCTTACCTGCAAAAATGCTATATGATCAACGCCCTTGGCGAAGAAATTAAAAAGATAGATGCGCTTTACGAAGCGATTAAAATGAACTAAAGGAACAATATGCTTGATAATCTGGGAACCTTGAAGCGCAGTAATTACTGCGGTGAGATAACTAAGACTGAAATAGGAAATACGCTTACCGTAATGGGTTGGGTGCATAAACGTCGCGATCTGGGTGGACTGATCTTTATCGATTTGCGCGATGTGAAAGGCTTGCTGCAGGTGGTTATCCATCCTGAACAGAGCGAGATATTTGTAAAAGCAGAGAAAGTGCGCAATGAGTATGTAATTGCCGTGAAAGGCGTTATAGCCGCTCGTGCGGACACTAATATCAACAGCAATTTGCCTACCGGTGAAATTGAACTGGTGGCATCGGAACTATTTATTCTGAACGACACCTTGCCCTTGCCGATTCAGGTGAATGAGGCTGCCATGGCAGATGAAGACCTGCGGCTAACCTATCGCTATCTGGATTTGCGCCGACCCAAATTGCAGGATATCCTTATCACCCGTCACCGGATTGTGCAGATTATGCGCAGGTTTTTGGATGAAGAAGGTTTCTACGATATCGAAACACCTATCCTGATGAAAAGTACTCCTGAAGGTGCTCGTGATTATCTTGTACCCAGCCGCGTGCAGCCAGGCAAGTTTTATGCGCTACCTCAATCGCCCCAATTGTTTAAACAATTGCTGATGATAGCCGGTTTCGACCGTTATTATCAGATTGCCCGCTGTTTCAGGGATGAGGATTTACGTGCAGACAGGCAGCCGGAATTTACGCAATTGGATATAGAGCTTAGCTTTGCCTCGCAAGAGCAGATATTTGACCTGCTGGAACGGCTGATGGATAAGCTTTTTTCCCAGATATTGGGGATCAAATTATCCACTCCATTTCCGCGGCTTACTTACACAGAAGCGATGAATCGTTATGGTTGCGACAAGCCTGATACACGCTTTGGTTTGGAATTGTGCGATCTTAGCGCTATGCTTACCACGAGTACATTCCAGGTGTTTTCTTCAGCTTTACAGAGCAATGGAGTGATTAAGGCGATTACTATTCCCGGAGCAGCAGATTTCAGCCGTAAGCAACAGGACGAACTGATCGAAGTAGCCAAACACTTGGGCGGTAAAGGTATAGCTTTTGCCAAAATGGGTGATATCACCCTGGAAGCCGGTATCGTGAAGTTCCTCAGTCCTCAGGAAGCTGCTGCAATAATTGCAGCTTGCCAGGCAAAAACTGGTGATCTTATTGCCATTGCTGCCGATAGCTTTGAAACTGTGAGTAAAGTTCTGGCAGGTTTGCGAAATCATTTGGCTGCCAAGCTGCATCTGATCCCCCAAGATAGCTATAATTTCTGCTGGATAACTGATTTTCCGCTGTTTAACCGTGATGAAGCGAACGGACGTTGGGAACCTGCGCATCACATGTTCAGTTTGCCCAAAGAAGAGCATATTCCATATCTGGACATGCCCGATAAAATTGGTGAGATTCAAGGGCAACTGTATGACCTTGTGTGTAATGGTATGGAGCTTTCCAGCGGTAGTATTCGTTGTCATCGCTACGATCTTCAACGCAAGATATTTGAAGTTCTGGGCTTTGAAGAAGAAGATGTGAACAAGCGTTTCGGCTTCTTCCTTGAAGCTTTGAAATACGGCACACCACCTCATGGAGGCATTGCCCCAGGCTTAGATAGAATGGTAATGATTATGACCGGTGCACAGTCTATCCGCGATGTTATTGCTTTCCCCAAAACCTTGAAGGCGACGGACTTAATGACTCAAGCTCCTTCCGAAGTGGATGCCCAGCAATGGAAAGAACTACACTTAGCACCTATCCAATAGCTGTATTCAGCAGCGGGCACAGCCGCGGATCCAACCTTGCGGCGATGCATAAGTACTTTATGGAACAAGGCTTTCTGGTTGGAATTGCATTAGCGGTTTTTACCAGAGAGGATTGTTCTGCCTTGATACTTGCCCAGGATTTGGGCATACCCACGGTGGTGATTAAAGCTGCGGATATGGCTGCTTTCGAAACTGAAGCCTTGAAGTTGTGTAAAGAAAGGAATATCTGCCTTATCGCACTTACGGGCTTTATGAAACAGCTTTCTGCACAGTTTATCGAGCAAGCAGGGATTCCTGTTCTAAATGTACATCCTGCTTTGTTACCCAAATACGGAGGAAAAGGGATGTATGGCTTGGCTGTGCATAATGCCGTGTGGGAAGCGGGGGATAAAATATCCGGTGCTACTGTGCATCACGTTGATCCGCTGTATGATAATGGGCGAATAATCGCTCAATCTGTTGTAGATATCTCGCAGTGTGCCAGCCCTGAAGACATTTCCAAACAAGTACTTTCCGCCGAACATGAACTTTATCCTCACTCCATATTCCACTATTTGCGGAAGTAGACAGCATTGATCCGTATCGCCATTTCTACACTCGGGTGCAAAATCAATCAAGCTGAATCAGCGGCTATAATTGATCAGTTTGATGCGAAAATATTTGTACTGGTGCCTTGGGAAGAAATAGCGGATATCTATATCATTAACACTTGCACCGTTACCAACCGCACCGATTACAAAAGTCGCTATTTAATTCGCCAAGCGCTTACAAGAAAGGCAGATAACCCCGCAGCTAAAGTGGTGGTTACGGGATGTTTTGCGCAACGCAGTCCGGAAGAAATTGCCGATTTGGGCGAAGTAGATTTGGTAGTGGATAACCAACAGAAACTAAGTATTGCAGAAATACTTGCCGGGGCAGAGTTTGTGTTTCAGGACATCATGCTTTCCGATAGTTTTAGCTATAAATCATGTACCGATATGCATGGGCACACTCGGGCTTTTCAGAAAATACAAGATGGCTGCGATTTCTATTGTTCCTACTGCGCTGTTCCTTATGCACGAGGTCATTCCCGCTCTGCAAACCTGGAGCAGGTACTGGAGCAAGCGCGCCTGTTTGTGCAGAGTGGATATAAAGAAATTGTGTTGGGTGGCGTGAATCTTGGGCTATATTTTGATGGCAAACATGATTTGGGAGATGCAATCTGCTCCATGGCAGAGCTTGATGGCTTGGAATTGATACGCCTTAGTTCGATAGAACCGCAGCTATTCAGTTCTGCTCTTATCAGTAGAATCAAAGCACTTCCCAAAGTTTGTCCCCATTTTCATATTCCTTTGCAATCCGGATCTGATGAATTGTTGCAAAAGATGGGGCGTCATTACGATACAACGTTGGTGATAAATCTGGTACACGAATTGAGAGCAGCGTTTCCCCATTGCGCCATTGGTTTTGATGTGATTACCGGTTTCCCTGGTGAGACAGATGCTCTTCACGAAGAAACTTACCACTTTATCAGCTCTCTGCCTCTGGCGTACCTGCATGTGTTCAGCTATTCCAAACGCAAAGGCACACCCGCTGCAACGCTACTCCATCAAGTGCCTAAGACACTCAAAACCCAGCGCACCAATAACCTTACCAAACTATCTACCCAACTTCAAGAACGCTACCAAAAGCAGCTTATTGCTAATGAAGTTACCTTGCGAGGCATAGTGGAAACCCATAAAAATGGATGCAGTGAGTTTCTCAGCGATCATTTTATCAGGGTATCCCTTCCGGAATTGCTTCCCATTGGCATAATGGCTACACAGAAATATAATAGTTAAGAGTTATGCAACAGCCTGGAACACCGGATTCATCCGGTCGGTTTACCAGGATTTTTCCTGGAATCATGTTTGTATTTTACGCAGTTGAACCAGGCTTACGTTACTGCATAGCCCGCGTTTTAACTCCATAATATGCTACCAAAGTAAGTATTGTTTTTCTTCATCGCTCATACACGAAAAACAATTAAGTAATAATCGCTCTGTTGCATAATGCACAATCAGCGCAGCTTAAATTTTAAATTTATATAACTCCGGCTTTGATCAAATCATGCATATGCAGCATACCCACTGGTTCATTCAAATCATTAACAACAGGGAGCATGGTTATCTTGTAACTTTCCATCAGATTCAGGGCATAAACTGCCAATTCGTCAGGGTGCAGATGTTTGGGATTAGTTGTCATGCAAGCACCGGCGGAAAATGAGAGTAGTTCATTGCCCTTAGTGTGCAATTGACGGCGCAAATCACCATCTGTAATCATGCCGCTAAGCTTGTTCGCAACATCAATAACGGCTGTACACCCAAGCTTTTTGGAGGTCATTTCAATAATTGCTTCGGACATGCTTGCTGTATCCATAACTATGGGCAGTGTTTCTCCACTGTGCATCAGGTCTGCAACTCGTAGTAATAGCTTTTTTCCTATCGTTCCGCCGGGGTGAAAACGTGCAAAATCTTGCAATTGGAAATTCTTGTGTCTTAGCAAGGCTATTGCCAAGGCATCCCCAACTGCCAAAGCTACTGTTGTAGATGAAGTTGGCACCAAGCCCAAAGGCTCAAATTCGGACGGAACGCTGCAATCCAAAGCCACGTCTGCGCTGTTTGCCAGTTGGGAAGTAAGCGATCCGGTTAACGCAATGATGGGCACATGATTGAACTTTAAAAAAGGAATAATGGAAATTAGTTCCTGCGAGTTTCCGCTATTGGAAACCGCGATCACTACATCTTCAGGGCTAATCATGCCAAGATCGCCATGAATGCCTTCCGCAGCGTGTAAAAAGATCGAGGTTGTACCCGTAGAAGCCAGTGTAGCGCTAATCTTGCGGGCAATAATACCCGTTTTACCGATACCGGTTAGAACTACTTTGCCCTTGCAATTGCACAAAAGTTCGTAAGCCTGCTCAATCGCTTGGCTATCAAGCTGCTCAGCCACCTTTAAGATGGCTGAGGCTTCCACTTTTAACTCGTTCTTAACTATTTCAGTGATGTTCATTTATGGCTTTTGATGGTTGCCACCGCAGCGGCAAAATCCATGGTACCCAAATCGCCCTTGGTGTGTTGACGCAAGGTAACCTGCTTGCTCTCTGCTTCATTTTTACCGATGATGCACATAAAGGGTATTTTCTTCAGCTCAGCTTCACGGATTTTATATCCCATCTTTTCGCTACGGGGATCAATCTCGCAGCGCAGACCTATTTCTTGCATTTTATCGGCAAGTTCCTGTGCATAATCAAGTTGCCCATCGGTAATGGGAATTAGCATCACCTGGATAGGGCTTAGCCAGATAGGCAGATTACCACCGTGGTACTCCAGCAAAGTGGCAAAGAAACGCTCCACCGAGCCAAGCACGGCACGATGAATCATAAAGGGCTGATGAGGGCTGTTATCTGCGCCGATATACTGCATATTAAA
>JAVEUB010000070.1:0-10543 GCA_034005785.1 Cloacimonas sp. (SeqCode)
ACAAATACAGCATTGCAGTATAAACATCTATCTTCCATTCTTACAGAACTTATAAATGGGCTGGATTCCTGCCTCCGAGCTTGTGCGAAAACTGCAAAACCTTCTGTCATTCCCGCGGAGGCGGGAATCCAGCCCTGATGAATCCCATTAGGGATGACACAAATAAGGCATTGCAGTATAGACATCTATCATCCATTCTTACAGAACTTATAAATGGGCTGGATTCCCGCCTCCGCAGGAATGACAAGCGTTTTCGCACAAGCTCCTCTGCAGGAATGACAAAACGTTTTCGCCCAAGCTCTGAAATCGGTGTTCCAATATGCAATCGCAACAACACGGCAACATTCCGTAACGAAACATTGCATCCTTCCAATATTCTATAACAATCATTGAAACATGGAATCATTCTTGCATTACTTATCAGGGCTATGTATTTTATGATTTGCATCATGCGAGAGATGGTTTATTTAGTGAATATTATGTCAGTATAAAAATGTAACTTAGTCTATCAAAAGGAGATAGTATGAAGAAACTAATTGTGATGCTTTGTTTGCTCTTGGCGGCAACAATGGTACTCTCAGCAGAGACAGTAAAGCTTGGCTTTGGGACGAATTCCCTTACTTTGCTTAGTTCTAACGAAAATGAAACAACCATCCAATATTCAATTGCTGAGTTTGAGAAAACCCCGGTTACGATTGATGGTATTGTATATAACCATATACGTTTAGCCAATGAGGGAATTACTCAAGATAAAGGCTTTCCTGAACTCCCTGTTTTTAACCGTAGCGTTATCATTGGCAACAATGCCTTGGCGAAACTGGAAATGTTCGATATAGAGTATCGCGACATCAAGCTCGCCATTGCGCCATCAAAAGGGGTAATTTATCGGAATGTAAACCCCGACACCGTTCCTTACACCTTCGATAGCATCTACACCAGTAAGGGTTTCTATCCTGAAAAAGTAGCAATGCTATCCGAGCCATACATCCTTCGTGATTTTAGGGGAATAACCATCCTAACCACCCCCTTTGCCTATAATCCAGAAAATCAAACCCTAAGAGTCTATACCAGTTACAAAATCCGTGTTTATAAGGATGGCAGCGATAGCCGTAATACCCTATCACGTGCGGTAACATCATTGAATCAGAGTTTTGCTTCCATATACGAAAATCACTTTGTAAACTGGAATAGCTATCGGTACGCTCCCGTTAGCGATGCTTACGGCAAACTTTTGGTTATTTGCCATACAAATTATATGAGCACTATTCTGCCCTACATTAACTGGAAAAAGCAGAAAGGCATCGAAACCGAGCTGGTGCAGTGGAGTACCATCGGCACCACCGCTGCGCAATTGCAAACTTATATCCAAAACCGATATAACGCAGATAACACCATTACCTATGTGCAGATTGTTGGTGATGCACCTCAGATACCATCCCTCGCATCAGGTGGGGGTGGAAGTGATCCCACTTTCGCTTTAGTAGCCGGAAGTGATAATTACCCAGACATCTTTGTTGGACGCTTCTCTGCCGAAACCACAGCACAGGTAACTGCCCAAGTGAATAAGGCCATCGTTTATGAAAGAGATGCAACTACTGGTGATACTTGGCTAAGCAAGGCTTTGGGAATTTCCGATTCTGCTACCCAAACTGGTGATGATAGTGAAACTGATATAAACCACATGAATAATATTCGCACAAAGCTTCTCAATTACGGCTATACATCAGTTGACCAGGTTTATGAACCGTCTGCCACTGCTGCCCAAGTAACTACGAATGTAAACGCCGGACGTGGATTTGTTAATTATGTGGGGCATGGTGCAGATGATTATTGGGTTACCACAGGTTTTGACAACGCCGATGCAACTGCCCTAACTAACGGCAATAAAACCCCGTTCATTATGGACGTAGCCTGCGTAAACGGAAATTTCGTATCCTTAACATGTTTTGCAGAAGCCTGGATGCGCAATGCTAATGGTGGTTCTGTAGCCATTTATGCCAGCACCATAAACCAAAGCTGGAACTCACCCATGCGGGCACAGGATCATTTTACCGATCTGATGGTAGCAGGCACAAAAACCAGCATTGGCGGACTTTATTATAATGCCGCCTGCAATATGATGGATGTATATGGCACAGATGGCGTTAGCATGTTCAAGACCTGGCACATCTTTGGTGATGCATCCTTGCTGGTTCGCAATAAAACTCCTCTTGCCATGACGGTTACCCACAATGCCACCATTTTGATCGGAGCTACATCTGTAACTGTTAACACAGGTGTTGCCAATGCCCGCGTTACGCTTACCTATAATAACACCATATACGGTGTAGGGATCGCCAATAGCAGCGGTGTGGCAACCGTTACGCTAACAAATCCGCCCGCCACTGCTGTAACTTACGTAGTAACAGCCACAGCCTATAACCGCGTTACCTATGTGGGAAGCTTGCAACAGATTGCAGGTAGCGGACCCTTTATGAGCGTGGAGACCACTACCTATGCCGATAGCAATAACAGCATAGCCGAATATAACGAAAGCGGACGCTTCAATGTTACCTTCAAAAACATTGGCACTGCCACCGCTACAGGGGTTACAGCTACGCTTACTTGTGCTACCGCTGGAATATCACTTACAGATAATACCGAAAGTATTACCACACTTGCAGCCAATGGCAGCACTACCATAAACAATGCCTATAGCTTTAACATTGCCAATAATGTTGTGAATGGAACCAGTGCCAGCTTCACCATTACTATGGTGGCAGGAAGCGAAACCTGGACTCATAACTTTAGCCAAACAATCAATGCCCCCTCTCTTGCCCTTGGGACTATGGTAATAATCGACCCCACAGGCAATAACAACGGTAGGCTTGATCCTGGTGAAACAGTTACCATCACCATGCCCCTGAGCAATACCGGTGCTGCTGCCTCTCCCAGTGGCTCAGCTACCCTTAGTAGCCCGACCAGTGGCATCACAGTAAATACCGGCACTGCCAATTATACGGCAATTGCAGCAGCCGGAAGCACCAATCTAAGCTTCAGCATCACGGCTGTCTCTGGCATGACGATCGGCACAGTGGCTTCACTTGTGTTTAATACCACTGCGGGAGCTTATACCGCTAACAAGACAGAAACAACCACGGTAGGGATTATCCTGGAAGATTTCGAGACCGGTAACCTGAATGCCTATCCCTGGGTTACAGGCGGAACGCTTCCCTGGACAGTAGTAAATACCGGTGCCTATGCCGGAACTTACACTGCTAAGAGCGGAGCGATTACGCATAGCCAAACCAGTACTTTGCAAACTACTCGTGTCCTTACTACCAGTGGAAACTTGACATTCTATTATAAAGTATCCTCTGAATCTGGTTATGATTACCTGAAGTTCTATGTGGATGGAGTGATTCAAAACGGTTCAGGTTTCTCGGGTACCGTAGATTGGACGCAAGCAACTTATACTCTTGCAGCCGGAACCAGAGTGCTGAAATGGGAATACATGAAGGACGACAGTGTTGATGGCGGTAGCAACTGTGCATGGATAGATAACATTGTCTTCCCAGCATCCACAAGCCCCAGCACCTTTAACCCGCCGCAGAACTTTGCAATTACTGCAAGCCATGGCGTTGCCAACCTTAGCTGGACTGCTCCTGCTTCGGGAACGCCTACAGGATATAAGATTTACAAAAACAGCACCCTGCTTACCACTATTACCGCACTTAGTTACAGCGATACTGCCGTTACCGACGGTACCAGCTATAGCTATTATGTAAAAGCAGCCTATTCCGGCGGGGATTCCGATGCTACCAATACCATCACCGTTACCCCTAATATGGCAGCTCCCACCAATCTCGTAGCCGCTGGCGGAAACAATGTAGTAGCACTTACTTGGACAGCAGCAAGTGGACGTGAAGCTGTTGGGACACCAGTTCGTAGCTTAAACGACCGCGCTATCAGCAACTATAAGATATACAGGAACGGAACCGCCCTAACAACCGTGAGTGGCACTTCCTTCAACGATGCTGCTGTAACCAACGGCACCGCCTACAGCTACTATGTAACAACTCTTTACACCAATCCTGCCGGTGAATCTGCTGCCTCAAATACCGTATCTGCCACTCCGAATGTGATCTCTGAAGTTATCATCGGTACCGGCACCTCTTCCACCGGAACTTATGACGCCAGCCCGATAAGTGTCTGGTATCAAAGCCTGCACGGACAATCTGTTTATACTGCTGCCGAGCTTACTGCTGCTGGCATAGTGGGACCCATCAACATCACTCAGCTTGGCTTTAATATCACCGCACTGCCAACAATTGCAATGCCAAGCTTTATCGTTAGGATGAAGCATACCACTGCTGCCAATGTAGCAAGCTGGCAAACCGCTACAGGCATGGCTACCGTATATTCTAATGCCAGTTATCTGCCCACTGCTACGGGCTACAATTTGTACACCCTAAGCACCCCCTTCTTATGGAACGGAACTGATAACATCGTGCTGGATACCGCCTTTGGTTTAATTGGTGATTATGAGGAAACAGGCACGGTGCAGTATACTAGCGTTACCAGTGGTTATCGTTATGGTCGCAGCGACACTGTGGATCAGACCAACCTCTTCACTGGCACAGACACCTCGACCTATAGACCCAATGTGAAGTTCATCTTCGCACCTGTGCAAAGCGGGCCTGTGGTATCAGCAAACCCTACCACTGCTACTGCAAGTGCCTACGAAGGTGAAAGCACTTCTTCCACAGTTACTATCACCAATTCTGGAAACGCAACCTTAACCTGGACATCGAACTCTACTCTTTCCACCTGGGGCACAGTCTCCCCCGTCTCTGGAACAATTATAGCTGGAGGCAACACGGTTCTTACTATTAACATGAGCAGCACCGGATTAGCGATAGGAAGCTATAACTCTAATTTACTAATCACTTCCGATGCCACCAATAACCCCAGCCTCAGTGTGCCGGTTAGTTTCTCCGTAACTGCCAGTCCTTATCCCGTTAGTCCACGCTATGTGGCAGAATGGGAGCCAGCAACAGGTGCTATAATTGCATACGCTAGCGGCTTCGGGCTACCCTATTCTATGATTGCCGATCTATCCACCCGCGGTCAGTTGTATGTGGTGGTAACCTCAGCCAGCCAGACTACCGCAAATACTGCCCTTTCCACAAACGGGGTAACCATGGCTAATGTCCATTATATCAATCCTACGGGAGTTAATAGCTATTGGACGCGTGATTATGGTCCATGGACTATCTTCGATTCCACCGGCAATATGGGTATCGTAGATTTCAAATACAATCGTGTCCGCCCTTATGATGATGTGCTTAATGCCACATTGGACAACTACTTTGGGGTTAACTATTA
This sequence comes from Cloacimonas sp. (SeqCode), assembly GCA_034005785.1. Classification (GTDB taxonomy): domain Bacteria; phylum Cloacimonadota; class Cloacimonadia; order Cloacimonadales; family Cloacimonadaceae; genus Cloacimonas. The sequence goes on from JAVEUB010000070.1 coordinate 5,368, forward strand.
CGATCTTCCTTTGGTGGCAACCGGTGGTAACGTGATGACTGATGGCAATGGCAAGATGATGTCCACCAATCTGATTTTAACAGAGAACGACGGTGTTCAGAATGCGCAAGTTACTGAATACAGCTACACTCAAGCTCAGATTAATAACCTTGTGCAGCAATATCTGGGTGTAAACGAATACCAGTTCTATACAGACCCGCTTGCCAACTCCAGTATTGACCATATAGATTGCTTTGCCAAGCTGCTGGATGTGGATAAGGTTATCATCGCTCGCGTGCCAAGCACGCATGCTAACTATACAGCTATCGAAGCAGTGGTGGCGCAGTGGCAAACTAAGACTTCCAGCTACGGAACGCCCTACCGGATCTACCGCGTAGATCAGAGCAGCAACAATGAGCCTTACAGTAATTCCTTTATCTACAACAAAAAAATATACGTGCCTCAGTGGAACGCTACGGCATCATCATACGACACAGCAGCCATAGCCGCCTATCAAACTGCCATGCCCGGTTACACTGTGCAGGGATATTATAATAGCTCATTTTTGTCCGACGATGCTGTTCACTGCCGTGTAAACACCCTATTCGACACGCAAATGATTCATGTATGGCATACGCCTTTAACCTCGGCGCAAGCTTTGGGAACAATGACAATTAGTACAGAGATCACCCATCACAACGCCTTAACATCCGCAACAACCTATGTTGCCTACAGATATGCCACCAGCGGAGCCTGGCAAAACGCCCTGCTAACAAATACCACGGGAAACATCTGGACGGCTAACGTGCCTACACCGGCACTGGGACAAACGGTTTACTACTACATTCTTGCCACTGATACCACTGCTCGCAACACATCTGCTCCCTTATGCGGAGCCAGCGACCCCTACCATGTGTTAGTAAACATTCCTGCTCCCAATACAGCACCGGTTATCAATCTTCCCGCCAGCTTCAGTTTCGCTAAGAATGGGAGCCTTGAACAGAGCTTTGCTTCCTACATTAGTGATCCTGATAGCAATCCGCTAAGCCTTTCAGTAAGTGGAAACACTAATGTGCTTGCACAGATTGAGGGCAGCACTGTTACCTTTACAGCCGCAAGTAACTGGTTTGGCACAGAAACACTTACCTTCACCGTTAGTGATGGCAGCCTTACTGCCAACGACACTGTGGAGATCACTGTAAATCCTATCAACACTCCAGATTGGGTGCCTGTGGAATATGCCAATACACTTGCCACAGTTTATGCAGTAGTAACCATCGACTATATTCCCGCCAAAGTAAATGACTGGGTGGCTGCTTTTGTAGGCGGAGAATGCCGCGGAACAGGAAATATAACCCTGGTTGAACGTAGTACTGCGCACACTACATTGGATGTGAATCTGGCAAACCCGGGAGAAGTGGTAACCTTCAAAATTTACTGCTACACCGAAGATACCGTATATGCAGTTCCAGAAGTGATACCAATGGATCCGGGAACCACCTACGGTGATATTGAACCTGTGGTGCTAAATGGCACAAACGATGTTGTTATGGCTATTCCCACGCTTAGTATTCAATCCACCTCTTTGGGTGCAAAGCTAAGCTGGAACGCAGTACCTTTTGCAGGAGTATATATCATTTACTCCTGCACCGAGCCTTATGGTGAATACACAACAGTTGTCGGTACAACCAGTTCCCTAACCTGGGATCTTAATCCCAATCAGGAAAGAATGTTCTTCCGAATTGTGGCCGCCCAAAGCGTTCCTGCAAAGAGAACCAAACAGTAACACATAAGTAAATATCCATATAGCGAAAAGAGAGACTTGGCTTAGCTCAAGTCTCTCTTTCTTTATGGAGAACTGAATAGTTTTGTGGCCTGCTTACGGAGCTGAATAATTAACCACCGAGAACACCGAATGCACCGAAAAAAGCTTATCTGTCATTCGCATTTCAGCGTAAATCTGCGTTTTTTATCTTTCGTTAATCTGCGGGAAACAAGAAAGGGCTGGATTCCCGCCTCCGAGCTTGTGTGAAAACTTTTTGTCATTCCTGCGGAGGCAGGAATCCAGCCCTTTTTTAAGTTCTGTAAGAACGGCAGATATATATCTATACTGCAATGCTTTATTTGTGTCATCCCTAACGGGATTCATCAGTGCTGGATTTCCGCCTCCGCGGGAATGACAGAAGGTTTTGCAGTTTTCGCACAAGCTCCTCCACGGGAATGACGGAACGCACTTACTTACCTGCTTACTTACTCACTTACTTACCTGCTTACTCACTCACTCACTCACTCACTCACTAACTTACCTACTCACCTTTTATTCTTCACCAAATGCCAAAATTTATCCACAAATACAGCCAGATACGCCAGATAAAAGCCAAACACGATTAAAATGCAAAGTAGCACTGTACCCACGTACAAAGCGATCACATAATGCTCTAACTGCTTGGGAAGAAAGCTCCATACGATCAAACCGAGCACTGTCCAAAACAGATACAATATCAGCAGGGGCACAGATAGAATCTTTACTCCAGCAGCGGAATTAATGGCATTTACCTTAAAGTACTTATCTTCAATTTTTTCTACCAGATAGTTGCTGGTGATAATCGCCCAGGGGATCCAAAGCAAATTAAGGACGGGAATTGGGAAAAGCCACACAATTATGTGTTTAAGCGAATTTTTCCCATCTGCCAGCGTGATGAGCCTGCGTAGTAAGATTACCCAGATAACAAGCGCAGTTAAACTACCGGTGAATATAAGCACAGTGCTTACAATCGCCTTGGGTAGTAGCTCCGAAGATAGATAAGGACACGTGAAAGCCAAGTTTTGCAGCATCATGTTTACCTCAGTTACTTCTGAATATTTACATTTTGGTAGCCACATTACGGGAGGTGATTTTTTTGTCCACAGTTTTTCCTACCCTACACTGCAAAAAGCTGTAAAAACTGTGGCATCCAACCTTCCTATAATGTGTCTCCCAAACCTGCAAAAAAGAATCACTTGTCACAGTGGTCGTAATGCTTTATGAATTGGCGAGATATATAGGACTGGCTTTAGACTGTGTCACAGTGCCTTTTGGACGTTTCTGGACGTTTCTGTATCTCCATTCCTGCAAATATGCGCTGTTTTTAGACTGGTTTCAGATCATCAGATTTTTGGGAGGGCTCATCAGATTTTGTGGACTCGCAACTGGAGTGCAAGGAGCCTATCATGGTTAGCGAGTTAGTCTGATCTGAGTCAATAAGTAAGAACCCGAAAGTCCTTATTGAGTGGTTGGAGGACAACTCCCTTGCGAGACGCATCGTACTGTATCCTTTACAGACCCTCACTGAAAACTTCAAATTTCATCACCAAAACTAAAAAATGTCCAAGCCCGATGACGGTCTGATTTGTGATTCAATAAACTAACAACATTCATATCAGCAAGTTATTAGTTACCATGTAAACACAGATCATACTCCATTAATGTCCAAGTGCTGCTTAAACACAGCCATATTTGAAGTTTTGGTGATAAAAATGTGTCCACACCATAGGAATGTCCAAGTCCAAACAAGTTTCCGAACAGGATCATATCATATTTGTTGATAATGTGATAGGTTGATTTGTCCAAGTGATGACGATTTGAAGTTTTGGGTGAGGGTTTATAACTTCTATGCTGTAGATGCTAAAGTACAGAAAAACAACATGATTAGCAGATTGCAATTAATAGCCCAATTTATATCGATATATTTAGAGTAGATTTCTCTTGACAAAAACCCAGGCCTGTATTTTAATCGCCCTAAATTTATTGAATGCCGAACTATGCAAGGAGTAACAATGGATGCGATACCGATCTTGACCCTAAAACGCTTACCGATATATTTGGAAGCTCTGTACCGTTTCAAGAAAGCGGGACTTAAAATGGTTTCCGCCACCAAGATAGCCATTTTCAGTGATGTGCACATGACTCAGGTGCGTAAGGACCTTAGCTACACTGGAGTGGTTGGCATCCCTAAAGTGGGGCATAAAATTGTTGATCTGATTGCTGCCATTGAGCAATGCTTAAATTGGAATGATGCCAGTTCCTGCTTTCTGTTTGGAGTGGGACATCTGGGAAAAGCCCTGCTGGGATATCAGGAATTGGGACGCAAAGGCCTTAGGATAGTTGCCGCATTTGATACTGATCCTCAGATTATCGATAGAGATGTTCAGGGAGTTCCCACCTATCACATCAATAAGTTTTCCAATCTTGCCGAACGCTTGCATATCCACATAGGGATTTTAACGGTTCCAGCCGAGTATGCACAAGTTTTAGCAGATGAAATGATTGTTAATGGCATAATTGCGATTTGGAATTTCACTCCTTGTAAGTTGAATGTCCCCGAAGGGATCATTTTAGAAAATGTGGATATGAGTTCTTCGCTGGCTGTGCTTTCGCGCCGCGTGGCAGAAAGGTTGCATAGCGATCCCAGCATTGTTTAGCTGGCAAAGTACAGGGTTATAGCACTATAGATTCTTGAGCCTAAAAAAAAGCAAAAAAAACTTAGTTCCCGAAATACGTGTAAAAACAACAGTAAAAAAAATAAGAACAGGAGTAACCATGAGTGCCGAATATTCAGCAGCTCGCAGCTTCAACAAGGTAATTGAGATCTTGGACAGCTACGATCGTAGCGAAGCCAAGATCATCCCCATTTTACAGGCGGTTCAAGAAGAATACCGCTATCTTCCTCAGGAAGTTTTAACCTTTATTGCCACGTCTTTAAGGGTTTCTCCGGCTCGCCTGTATGGCGTTGCTACCTTTTACAGCCATTTTTCCTTGCAACCCAAGGGAAAGCACATCATCAAAATGTGTGATGGCACGGCTTGTCATGTGCGTGGCTCCAACGCAGTTATCGAAGCAGTACGCGAACGTCTTGGCCTTAGCAGCAAAAAGATTACAACGGACGACATGATGTTCACCTTTGAAACAGTTTCCTGTTTGGGTGCCTGTGGCTTAGCTCCAGTACTGGTGGTGGATGACGATATCCATGGCCAGGTTACCCCTCAGCAAGCTCTGGACATTATTAACCGCATCGAAGCAGAGGAGAAAGAAAATGCCTAATCTTGAAAAAATCAAAGCTGCTTACGACGCAGCCCGCGCTAAATGCAATAAACGAGTAATTGTCTGCGCTGGAACAGGGTGTATAGCCAACGGATCGTTAAAAGTATATGACCGCTT
>JAVEUB010000071.1:0-10509 GCA_034005785.1 Cloacimonas sp. (SeqCode)
GCTTTTCTCTGCTTTTCTCTGTGGTTAAAAAAATATAACTCCATAGTGTCCAGTATCTTATTTACAAATCAATCCCCACTTCAGCATTTCTCTTTTACTCTTTTCCTCTTTTACTCTTTTACTCTTTGTTTTACATGAAAATGGATATTCGGCTACCTTGGGCGAGCGCAAAAAAGCCCCTACGATTATATAGGTAAATTTTCATTATCAGTAGCGAAAACGAAGCTTTCATGGAAGTTTCTCTGTGGTAAAAAGAAATCTCTAAAGAGGCCTGTATCTTCAAAGCAAAACACTCTATCTTTTGCCTTAGCGTAGCTTTTGGTATTCGGGGGTAGTGAGTTTTGTACAGCATTGAAGCTCAATCCGGCTTTGTAGGATCAGCAAAAACTACCATGTTTAAACCGGATTGCTCTTCAACATCTGTCCCTGATTTTTTTTACAGCGACTCAATATTCTTTAGCGCTTTGGGAGCGGTTGCAGGGCTAATTCCTTCCAGAGTAACGTAGCCAAGTGTTGCTGTTCCAGTCGCTGTTCCTTCGCTATCTTCCCGATATAATTCCACTGGAATACGAATTGTTTGTCCATCTTTTTCGCCAATAGGGTTGCCACTTGCATCGTGCGCAAACATGGCATCATAGAACCAGCCCATACCGATGGCTGCAGTTCCGTGCTCATCGTTTACATTCTTGCGCTTTGAACCAATTGCCAAACGCATGGCATGGCTAACATTGGGTGAGTTTATACTGGATGTTACACTGCCAAGCCGTTTTCCATTTTGGTAAACACCACGATGGCTGATAATACCTTCAGACACAATAAGATAGAGGTGCTTGCTTACGCCTTTGTTGATCTCCTTTACCAAGGCTTGCTGCCCCACAAAGAAGTCCTTATGCATATCCACAGCAGCTTCGAATAGGGGAGCGTTTATCGGAGTGTGCTGGGGGTCGTATTCCTGTCCCATCAACGGCAGTCCATAAGCGCCAGCCGAAATACGGTTTTCATCACGCCCACCAAGACCAACCAGCAAACCACCCATCTCTAAAGCTTTGCTAAGAATAGCTTTAGTATCTGTATCTGCAACAGCAGTGGGAATATACAGCTCCCAGCCCCAACGATTGGTGTATCCGGTACGGCTGATGTAATAATGCTGTCCGTTACGCTCAAACTCATTAAAGCTGAAGTAATTCATGTTTTTATCTGGGCTATTCCTATTTTTTAACACTTGTTCGCCGTAGATTTCTTTAATCAGCCGAAAAGATAGCGGCCCCTGAATATCAACTTTTACCAGCTTATCCGAAATGTCTTCAGCAAAAACCTCTTCCCCGCTTTGTTTGTTGCTCATAATCCGGTCAATATCCGCAATCAATTCCTGCGTTTCACCCTCTACCACAATGGTATCGGAGATATCATGTCCGGCATTGATAACGATGATGAATTCAGCTTCCGCAATGCGCATCAGAATCATATCGTCTTGTACCCCCCCGTTTTCGTTTAGCAGTAAGGTATATTTGCATTGGCCAATTTTCATCTCAGAAAAGTTCCCTGCCAAACTGCGGTTCAGCAGCGCTACAACGTCTTTGCCCCAGAACTTCAACTGCGCCATGTGGTCAATATTGTAAACAGCCACCTTCTTAATCGCTGCCGCCTCTTCCAAAACGGACGTAAGATAGTTCACAGCCATGGCATACTGACCGAAGTTATTGCGTTTGGTGCTCTGCATAGGAATGTTTCTGCGCTGTGCCAACAGGGGCAGATACCAGTTTTCCTCCAAATCGTAAAGGAAGGTTTTGCGCTGTTCCTGCGGGAATTTGAAACCGAGTGTGCTCATCTTTATCTCCTTAAGAATATCATTTTAGTGCTAAAAATGGGGAAAATGGATTTCTGTAAAGGATTATTTATCAGCTTCGAGGGTGTGCAGAGTTTGATAGAACGCAGATGACGCAGATTATTATGATTTGCGCAGATTAAGATAGAAAGTGGTGAGGTAAACTGATTTGTAATTAGTGAGATTGCAAGAGATTCATTTTTTAACGCAGAGCAATGTAGAAATATTTAACAAAGAGTGATAAAAGTTACTTGTTTATCTGCTTAGCGCAGCGTATTTCTTTATCATGAAAATCATAATAATCTGCGTCATCTGCGTTCTATTAAACTCACCACACTCTTTTTTACAGCTCAGAGTGCACAATTGTACCGTTTATCATGGTAAGATGGCTGCTTGCCTGTAGCCAGAAGTCTGGCTTTTCCTTGCGGTAATCATCAATCACTACTATATCGGCAAGTTTCCCAGGATCTAATGAGCCACGAAGATGTTCGTCCTGCGAAGCTGCTGCCGCTCCAAGTGTATATCCCTGAATTGCTTTTAAGGGGCTGATAGCTTCCGAAGGTCTGAACATAGGCAAGTTCATACTTAGGTGTGGCCTGCGTTCAATTGCGCAAAAAATGCCCAAAAACGGGTTGATAGATTCTATTGGCGCATCTGAACCAAAAGCAAGGGGAACACCCGCTTTACTTAGAGATGCAAATGAATACACCTGATCCTGGATATCCTGCCAGTGCTTTTCGATCATGGGAACATCATAAGCCAGATGCAGGGGCTGCATGGCTGCGATTAGCATTGCCTGCTTCATCAGCGGAATATCGACATTGCGAATTGACTGCACATGCTCGATGCGATGGATCAGATGAGCATGGTTCTTGTTTTTCTGCAGTTTCAAAGCTGCTTGGATTACCTGAAACACGCTTTTATTGCCAATTGCATGAATAGAGCAGGGATAGCCATGTTCTGCCGCTCTTTGCATTAGCTTAAACAGCTCTGCATCGCTGTATCTTAAGATGCCAAAATTACCGCTGTCTGCAGGATAGCTTTGGAACATAGCAGCAGTTTGCGAACCCAGGCTGCCATCTCCAAAGATTTTCATCCCCCAGGTTTTGTGAAAAGCATTGTCAGTGTTGGTTTTCTGTTGCTCCGCGGCAACGGTTTCCAGTTCATCCGTCTGAAAGTGCCACACCATCCTAAAGGGTTTTTCCTCACTAAAGGAATCGAGCAATAGCTTGTGGCTGGCAATATTTTCCAGGCTATGAAAACCGCAAAGACCAAGCCGATAGCAATCTTCCATACAATCTTTAATCGCCTGAACAATCTGGCTTTCAGAAGCCATCTTTACATAAGGATTGATCAAGGCTGTGGCTGTTTCATACAGCATGCCAGTGGGAGTTCCTTGCGCGTCGCGCTCTATTCTGCCTCCGCAAGGATCTGTGCTTTGGGCAGTTATCCCTATAATCTTGAGAGCCATGCTGTTGCATAGCAGGCTGTGATAATCCTTGCCCATCAGGGCTACAGGCTTGTCCGGGAAAATCGCATCCAGAAAATGCCGGTTAAAAGCCAAGGGATTGGGCAGTAAATTGCGATCCCAGGCACCGCCTAAAATCCAGGTTGCGGGATAGGGAAGGTTATCACGGTAATGAACCAGTTGCCTTTGCATCTCATCCAGACTGCTACAGGCATTCAAACTTACCAACATGCGGCTTTTAGCAAGTTCCACGAAATGTGTATGCGTATCCATGAAAGCAGGCAATAGCAGCTTGCCATTAAGGTCTATTACTTCATAAACATGTGAAGCAGCCCTGCGGCAAGAGCTAAGCTCGCCAAGCTGAACAATCTTACCAGCATGCATTAGTAAAGATTGGGCTTCCCAGGTGCCTGTGTGTGGGTTTAGAAGATAGCCATTGGCAAAAATGTAATCCATTTAAGATGCCCTTAATTTAAGAAATGAGCTGCAAAGCCTTTGCCAATAGAGCTGTTTCCACACCGAGATTAATTCTTAACCAGCCGGTAGTAGATTCTCCAAAAGCACGCCCGGGGACTGTGATAACTTGTTTGATCGCCAGCTTTGTGGCAAAATCCAGATCATCACCATCAATTTTTAACATTACATAAGGGGACGCATCGGGGAAAAAATACTGGGTAACGTCTTTGATTGGTTTTGCCGCTACGCTGCTGATAAAATAATCCCGGCTTAGCAGCAATTTCTGGCGAATGCTTTCTGAAGCCCTAAGCCCCTCTGGTGAAAGGGCATAAATAGCCAGTTTTTGCGAAAGCCAATGGCTGCAAGTGGATACATATTGTTTTGCTTTTATCATTGCTGGAGTAATCTCTTTAGGGGCTAAGATCCAGCCCAGACGCCAGCCACTCATACAATGTGATTTGGAAAGACCACCAATGCGGATTAGCTGCTCTACCTGGTATTGTAAGCTCCGCGGTGGCTGCCTAAAAAACAAGCGGGCATAGATTTCATCTACAATCACAATAATGCCATAACGGTTGCAGATACTGCCGAACAACTCTGCTTCTGCAGCACTAAAAGAAAAACCGCTGGGGTTTGAAGGTGTACTCAGTAACACCGCTTTCACGCCGCTGGAAAGGATTTTTTCCCATAATCCCCAGTCTATGCCACAAAAGCTGTCCTGAAAGTGCAAACGCAATACCTTAGCATCAAATATCTTGGCTATGGAGGGATATGCAGGATAATCTGGATCGGGGATGGCAATTATATCACCAGGATTTAGCAGTGCCATAAGTGTAATGAACACAGCTTCTTCTGCCCCATTGCAAACAATAACCTGATTTGCCTCTGCTCCACAGCTATAGTCCAAGGCTATTGCCTCGCGCAAGTCAGGGAGTCCGGCATTGGGAGTGTAAACTGGGTTGCCATCCTGAAGCAATTGGATGGCTTTGTCTTTAAGGGAATCCGGCATGGGAAAACCAAGCTCTCCCAAAGCAAGATTTATTGCTCCCGCAGGAGCACTTTCCATCACCTTGCGGATCAGCGAAAGCTGCAAACTACTAAGACGCTGTGCTTCAGTCCAGAACACTGCGGAGGTCTTGTTCAAGTTTCACCGCCGTGTCGGTTTTGGCATCTCGATACTTTATGATTATCGGGCAGGAAATCTGGAATTCGGGATTACTTTTTAAACGCCTTGAGCCAGGAACTACTACTGCTCCTTGTGGAATGCTGTAGCTTCCCCCGTTGTCATGCTCCAAAAAACAGTTATTTACGCTATCATAGATAGGAGTAGAGCTTGTTATGATGGTTCCCGAGGCAATCACGGCTTTTTGCCCCACGATTATGCCTTCATAAATACCTGTGTTACCACCCACGAATACATCATCTTCGATAACCACAGGACGCGAGCCAATGGGTTCTAAAACACCGCCAATCATAGCTCCTGCCGATAGATGCACGTTTTTACCTATCTGAGCACAGCTACCAACCAGCGCATGAGAATCTACCATTGTGCCGCTATCCACATAAGAACCTATGTTTATAAAAGCCGGTGGCATAATAGTAACTCCAGCAGCAATATAGCACCCATTACGAGCAGAACTGCCACCCGGCACGATGCGAATTTGATCGCTGAGTTTGAACTGCTTTTCGGTTATGGTATCTTTATCGAAGAAAGGCTTTTTCTCGCTCCAGGGTATTTCTGCTAATATACCCATGCGGAACCCCAGTAGAATCCCCATTTTTACCCATTGGTTCAGCTTCCAGCCAGTAAAGATTGGCTCACAGGCACGAATTGTACCGCTATTTAGGGCATCTACGAAAGTGGCAAACAGCTCTCGGTGAACCGCTGTATAGCTTGCAGGACGCTCATCATAGAGAGCTATAATACTATCTTTAATCATGTATAAATCCTTGTTGATATAGCTTTGATGCGTTCCAGTGCTTCCGTTACTAAAGATCGGGGACAGCCAAAATTAAGGCGCATAAAGCCATTGCCTTCTGTGCCAAATTTATTCCCAGGGTCAAGCGCTAACAAGGCTTGATTAACCAAGGTTTTGGGCAATTCCACTTCATCCAAACCCCAGGCTCTAAAATCCAGCCAAGCCAGATAAGTACTTTCTATAGGGCTAAGAATTACACCAGGAAGCTCGCTGGCAACAAAATCGGTTATAAGCGAACGTGTGCCATTTATATAAGCCAGCATTTCTTCCAGCCAAGCCTCGGAATCTCGATACGCAGCAATCAACGCTCTGATGCCAAAGCTATTACCCATATAGAGGTGCATCTTGTTGTTCAAGCCACTAACCCGGGCATAGAGCTGAGGATTGGATATTACAAGCACCGCTGTAGCCAATCCGGCAATATTGAAACTCTTAGCTGGGGAAACACCAGTTATAGTAAAGTTTCCGAAATCCTCAAGAGCAGCAATGGGAATATGCTTAAAACCAGGATAAACGAGATCAGCATGGATTTCATCGGAAAAGATTGTTACTTTGTGTTTGCGGCACAGGCTTCCCATCATGGTAAGTTCGTCCCTGCTCCACACACGTCCCACAGGGTTATGCGGATTGCATAGAATAAACAGCTTTGCTTGCCGTAGTTTAGCCTCAAAATCATCCCAATCAATCGTATAATGCCCGTCTTGGTTAATCAGCGGGGAACAGAGCAAGGTGCGCTCATGATCACTCACAGCATCGTAGAAGGGACGATAAACCGGGGTTTGGATCAGAATCCCATCTCCAGGATTGGTAAGCGTAAGCACTGCTAAAGAAATTCCTGGTACAATGCCCGGAACTGCTACCAGCCAATCTTTTGAAATTTTCCAGCTAAAGCGCTTTTGCTGCCAAGATTCAATGGCAGCTGAAAAATCGTCCATCCGCAAATTGTAGCCAAAAACAGGATGCTTCAGCCGCTCCGCAAGCGCGCTCTGAATTTCATCAGAGACGGCAAAATCCATGTCTGCCACCCATAGGGAAAGCAGATCACCACGTCCAAAAAGCATGGGCAGGGCATCATATTTAAAACACCCGCTGCCCTTTCGGTCGATTATTGCATCAAACCTGCTCTGCATCTTCTGCCTCCGCTTTGCTGCGTAAGTGCTCCACCGCTTTAGAAAGCATCCCACTTAGTACCACGTTGGGTGACATATCGGCAATATTCACTATTATCTCCAGAATCTTGGGGAAAGAGGCAGGGGTTCTGAATTCTTTTGGTGCTTGGTCATCTTCGCTGTAAGTTATCTTTAGATAGAATGTTATCTTTTTCACCAGCTCCATCGTGCGAATCTGGGTATAAGGAATTTCCACTTTGCGCTTGGCTATGTAGGAAAAGCACAGGCGATCCTCATAGAAACAGATGCAATTTAGAGAGGTTATTTGCCTAAAGATGGAATCCACAGAAACAAACATGATTATTAGTGGCAGCAGCTTGAAAAACATCGGTGTTTCAGCCCGTACAAACCGAACCATAAAGTACAGCGAGTAAGCAGAAATAAGCAGTGACAAGGCCAGCATAAAACCCCTGACCACAGGCGTATAACGATAGCGTACAGGAAGGCTGTTACGGATGGATTTTATCTTGATTTCACGCGGCATAGGTATTCCTGCCAGAGCTTGGTTACACTTTCTAACACCACTTCCGAAGCAGGTACTACATCAAACAGATTGTGCTTGTCCGTTTCTCCGTGAAAGTCGCTTCCACCTGTCATATACAGTCCGTTCTTTTGAGCAATGTTGATGAAAGCATCCACTTCCCACTGATAATGATCAGGATGCCAAACTTCGATGCCATCTAAACCCATAGGGATGAATTCTTCCAAAAAAGCAGGATTGGTAAGCTTTCCAGGATGAGCAATAACGGCTAAACCGCCTGCTCCATGAATAACCTTCAGGACGCTGGAAACGCTGAGTTCCGGCTTGGGCACATACGCAGGCTTGAAATTGCCTATGTATTTGTCAAAAGCTTCATTTTTGGTCTTGCAATAGCCTTTTGAAACAAGTATCTGCGCAATATGTGGGCGCACAATCAGCTCTCTGCTACCGGATACTTTTGCCACTTCATCCAGGGTGATATGGATATCCATGGATTCCAAAATTGCTATCATTTTTATTGCGCGTTCGCGTCTGCCAATCAGATACATTTCTGTCATTTCTATCAAACCGGCGTTGTTTGCATCATATCCATAGGCTAAAATATGGACGTCGTGACCTTGGTGCTGGGAGCTAACCTCCATTCCGGGAAGGATACGGAGTGGCATTAAGTTATCTGGCAGAAGACGATATGCATCAGCGGTATCGTGATCGGTTATAGAAATAAGGTCTAAACCAATTTCCTGCGAGCGTTTAACCAGGCTTGCAGGGCTGTATGCACCATCAGAAACGTTCGTGTGCAGATGTAAGTTAATGCGTTTAATGTCTTTTATCTCTTTTACTATCATAATCTCAATTTCTCTATTGACGTAATCTGCACATGCCATAAACCGTCAATAGATATTTTGCTTCGGCTTGTCAGTTTGCCAAAAAAAAACAGAAGCTGACAACTGAAACCTGCCACATGTAACACATTGAACAAGGAGATTAAGAAATGGAATATGATCCCATAAAAGACCGCATAGCAGCAGCAATAACGCTGTTTCCCACGCTGCGCAAAGGCATGTACAAAGCTCTGGATCTGCTACTCCTCCGCCAGCGCTATGTGAAGCGTGAAATAAGCCACTATTTTCGTAAACAAGAAAGCTTTAGATTCTATGATGCGGGTGCTGGATTCTGCCAATATTCTTGGTTTGTACTAAATAACTGGCAAAACGCCAAGGTTTTTGCCACTGATTTGAAGACGGACTACCTAAAATCCTTTGCTGCCTTTGCCAAAGCTGAAACCCCTGGCCGGTTCAGCTACCAAAGTGCCGATTTGCAAGAGTTTACTCCTCAGAACAAATATCAGCTTTGCATCGCTATCGACATTCTGGAACACATCGAAGATGATCAAAGTGCGTTGAAACATTTCCACACAGCTCTGGATTCCGAAGGTATTCTTATTATCAGCACACCCTCTGATACCGATGAAGCAGCCAAATTTACCTCCGAACACGTCCGTCCCGGTTATGCCAAAGCAGAGCTGGAAGCAAAACTGCATGAAGCAGGCTTTGAGCTTGTGAAAAGCATCTACACTTATGGCATGTTTGGCAGCCTTGCCTGGCGTTTATTGATGAAATACCCCCTGCAAATGGTTAACAAAGCCTTTTTACCCCTTATGCTACCATACTATCTGTTCGTGTATCCTATTTCCGCAATCCTGATGCAGCTTGACTTACACATGGATAATAAGAGCGGAACGGGGATTTTGGTGGTGGCGCAAAAGCCAAGATGAGGTTCCAGCCTCAGCTTCCACTCTTTGCGAAGCCTCTCACTAAGACAAGCGGGTTAACCAGCAAACCGGTTAACCCGCTAACTTATTAACAATACGTAGTTTAGAACTGTATATCTTCAGGAACTTCCGGGCAATACATCAATGCTTTGTCACTCCCGAAATCATCCCAAAGTTCATAAAGCTGAATGTAGTCTTCGCTCATTTTACCTAACGCCTTCATCGGCAAGAATGCCTGTAAGGGATTGGCACCCATTTCAATATAAATCCCACTGGCAGAGGTAGTTGCATCCACTATTTTTAGTTTTCCTGTGATGCCAGTTAGCTCGCGCATATTATCCAAAGCCACATCCATACCGCCAAGATCATCAATCAGACCAATTTCCAGGGCTTGTGCACCGGTCCAGATACGTCCCTGTGCATGCTGATGTACTTGTTCCAGATTCATCGGCTTCCGTCCATCATCCACTTTCTTCACGAAATCCTCATAAGTCCATTCTATCATGTCTGTTAGCATCTTTTTTTCATTTTCCTTCCAGGGACGGGACAAGGATCCCATATCAGCGTTTTCACCCTTCTTCACTGTGGACCAATTGATGCGCACTTTTTTGAACATTTCGGTAGCATTGAACACGAGTCCTATCACTCCAATAGAGCCGGTTATCGTAGCAGGATCAGCAACGATGCGATCGGCCTTACAGGCAATGTAGTATCCGCCACTTCCTGCCACTCCAGCCATGGAAACCACCACAGGAAGATGATTCTCAGTTTGGGCAAGTTCCAGCTCACGCAGGATGATGTCGCTTGCCTGAGCCGAACCGCCACCACTATCCACACGCAGGATTATCCCTTTATAGGCTTTGTTCTTTCGTGCGTCCCGGATAAGCTTTACTGTGGTATCGAGCGCAATTTTCTGTCCGGGTGTGCCTTTGCCCATAACGATATTTCCGCTGGCATAAATAACAGCAATCTGGTGTTCTTTGGGTTTGCTCCAAGCATAATCGCGATACTCTTCCATTTTGGCAATCTTACCGGAGAACTTGAAATCTTTCTTTAGCTGCTTATCAAGCTGATCTTCGTAGATCAAATCGTCCACCAAACCACCTTGCAGCGCATCATTAGCCAGTAAATATGGACCTTTGTTTATAATAGCATCCGCCGAACCTACAAGTTTACTGCCACGGCCAAGCTCAACCCTTGCCACAAGCTGATCGTAAAAGCTTTGCAGGATAGAATCATACACTTCGCGTTCAGCAGCAGTCATCTCTTTTTCGGAGAACATATTACCGGCACTTTTGTATTTGTGGCTGCGGAAATTAATCGGCTCTATGCCCAGTTCATCCAGCAAATTCTTGATGTA
>JAVEUB010000347.1:0-2617 GCA_034005785.1 Cloacimonas sp. (SeqCode)
CTCTTCCGATCTTCTATCGGGCTTTTCGCATCAAGGGCTACTATTCCGGCAATACCACACATGTTTTAAAGCTCCTTTAGCGCAGCGATTCCTGCTTTCGGAAAAAGGTCAAGAAAATACCCGTGCTTAGGGTTTATCACGTGATAAAAGTGGAGGCAATCATCACTTGCACTTCACCGATAATGCGGTTCACGGCATGGCTGATCAGATCCATCTTACGCAAAACGTCAATGCGATCCTGGCGCAAGTGCAGCTCTTCTTTGCTGAAGAGTTTATCCATCAGATCGCAGGTATCCAACAAAGCAATCAAGGCTAAATCTTTGGGCTTGGGGATGATATCGCTAAGTACAGTTTTTCTGATGCGGCACAAAACCTCTTCTTCCTCGGTGCAATCGATCACAGGGTAACGGCGCTGTTTGAACAGCCACAATACTTTGCTTTCTTCAACCCGCACCACGCCTTTATGCTCCAGGCTTTCCAGCAGTTTTTCCTTCAAATGTTCCAGGCTGTTATACAGGTAACGCACCAATTTGGCTGTTTCGCCGCTGGATTCTGGTTCACCGGCAACATCCAGAACATGATCCAGAAACACATCACCGGTTGGCTCGTTGCTGATTATGTAGATGTGCTCCAGATCGATATCTATGCGTTTACGCAAAACCAGATCCATCATCAAAGCACCAATTAAGGCCAAGTTAAAATTGATACTGGTAGTCCGGTAAAAAGCTCCGCTTTCGTCGTCCAGAGCCAACAGAATAAGTTCTTCTGCGCAGTTTAGCATTTCTCCTCCATTAGCGTTAATCCGGCTTCATTAAAATTCAATGTGCTGGTTAGGGGTTTATCAACTTTCTCTTTTTTCATGGTTACTATCTTTTCTTTCGGCTTATTTATCGTCAAGGGTTATTTTTTTGAGTGCAGGTGTGAGGGCGTGCTGGAGTACTGGCGTGTGGGAGTGATGTGGGGACACATTGCGAGCGCTCAATAGTTGGCGAAACCTTTTTGTCATTCCTGCGGAGGAGCTTGTGCGAAAACGCTTGTCATACCCGCGGAGGCGGGTATCCAGCCCATTTATAAGTTCTGTAAGAACAGAAGATAGATGCCTATACTGCAACGCTTTATTTGTGTCATCCCTAACGGGATTAATCAGGGCTGGATTCCCTCCTCCGCGGGAATGACAGACTTCCCTGCTTGCATTGCCTTAGCATTGGCTATGCATTGTCCATCCCATCCACAATGCATAGCCAATGCTAAGGCAATGCAAGCAGGGAAGAAAGGTTTAGTGCGTGTAAGGTAATCTATTACTACCAAGCAAATAGTAAAAACGGTATTTTAGAAAAACCCCATCTGGGTGACAGGTATAGCATTCAGTATTCCGGAGACTGGGTGAGTGCAGGTATCTGTCTATAATATTTACTCAGATTATTAATATTATGAGAAAATGCTTGACTCAATATCTGTGTATATGGTAACTTGTTTTAAGTGTGGAGATTACCATGATGAGACGTATAAACCTTTTCGTGCAGCCTATGCCGGTGGCGGTTTAGGACAATGTCCAAGCCTTTACTCGATGAATATTTTGACCAAAATGGCCGGTGATTTCACCGGGTGCCAATTTCTGCTGATGAGACATCAAAGCTGGCATCAAGATGGGCTTACTATCAATTTAGATAAAGTAACCGTAGAGATGAAGCACTATAACCTGTAAAAGAATGAGGTGAATATGAAGATATATTTGCCACCGTAGCCCACAGGGTAGTTTGTAAAAGTTTACAACTCTACTAACACTCCCTCCGCTATGAGGTATCGTGCTTTAGTGGAACAAAAAATGCATAAATTATTGTTTGAAATGGAGAATATACAATGTTAAGGAATCTTATACTGGCTGTCCTTTGCCTGATGACAATATCGATTCTGTTTAGCAATTCTGGGATTAGCCCCAATGGGCACCGATATAATCCAAGGTATGTTCAGTGTGAAAGTTTTGCTACTGTTAATGAGATAAAGCCTAATAGGGACTATGAGATTCCCTATCTCTACACCAGAGATGCACAGATACGGCTGGTGTTTGAAAAACCTGATTGCATGCCCTCTTATCGTGATGCATCAATAAGCTATAGCGATGCCATGCTGCATGATTACACCCTCTCGAATGTAAACATGTTTGCGTTTAATCTAAATAATATCGTTGTATCAAATGCAGGAAGTGGTTCATTTCTTACAATAAATGCAGCTATGGATTTCATAACAGATTTTCTTGCTTCTGGTTTGTACACGGGAGAACCCATCCGAATAAAAGTATCGCAAGAAACACCAGAAACGTATGTAGAGAGTGTTGATCTATCCCCGCTTGCCAGCTACAATGTAACAAATTTCACTTTGGAAGGAGTTGGCGAGGTAATAATCGAGGGCGTCATTACCCTTAATTGTTCTGCCGGTTCTATGTTACAAGAGGCAGAGTATATCATCAAGGGTTTGAACTTTACCAATAGTACGCAAGGAATAGTGTTTACAGATACATGGGATGATAGTTTGAGTGAAGTTCACATTCCCAATATAAAGTTAAGTATAGAAAATTGCAGCATTTATGCATGTGGAACCTCTTTAAACATAAGCAACT
>JAVEUB010000072.1:0-10445 GCA_034005785.1 Cloacimonas sp. (SeqCode)
CAAATCGGTTCCCATAGTAACAAACTTGCTAGATCATTATCAGATTCCCTTCCTAATTCTTGGTGACAAGGGGATTAATATGTTTGATAAGTTAAAGAAACAGCTTGTTTTAACAGCAAAAATGAGAACGTTACTTATTGAAAACAACATTGATCTGGCTATTGGTGTTTCTGCACTGATTGTGCATTCAGCAAAATTTACAAAAACCAGAGCTATACTGTTTGATGACGATGATCAGATAGTGCAGCCATTTACTGCTAGATTTGTAACCCCTTTTGCCGATACAATCCTTTCGCCAGATGCCCTGCAGTTTGAAAAGTTAAATAGAGCTATCTATTATCCCAGCTACCATGAGCTGGCATATTTGCATCCCAATCGCTTTATCCCTGATCCCCAAATTTTGGCTAAATATGGATTAAACCAAGAAGACAAATACTATATCCTGCGTTTTAATGCCTTTAAAGCCCACCACGATATAAAAGAGGGCGGGATGAGTTTGAATCAAAAGAGAACACTTGTGCAGTTGTTATCCCGGCATGGGAAGGTGTTTATTACTACCGAGGCTACTCTTGATGCCGAATTTGAACAGTATAAGCTTCCTATTGCTCCTCACGAGATGCACGATTTTCTATACTATTCCCAAATGCTGGTTTCGGATAGCCAAACTATGAGTTCTGAAGCTGCGGTTCTGGGAGTGCCCGCGTTTCGTTGTAATTCTTTTGCCGGAAGGCTTTCAGTTCTGGAAGAAGAAGAGAAATTGTATGGACTTACCTATGCATATTTACCGCGACAGTTTGACTGGATGTTAAGCAGTATTAAAGAGTTACTTTTGGTTTCAAACTTAAAAGAGATCTGGCAGGAGAAGAGAAGAGTACTGATTAGTAATAAAATCGATGTTACTGCTTTTTGGGCTTGGTTTATAGAGAACTATCCCCGTTCGGTTAAGCTGAGTGCTATCCCTGGATTCAATTTCTCCACCTTTGGGGATACAAATTTGGATGAGATATAAAGGCGGCTTCGTTTAAGCTTTTATCCACGATACATGAATTTGAGTCGAGAATCAAAGGCTGAAGATAAAACAACTAGGAGACGAATCTCATAATGATAACAGTAGCTAAAGTGTACAAGCACATAAAATCACGTCTATTCTCTATGTTATTTAAATGTTTCTGCCGAGGTGGTTTGTATGGGAGCATTAAATTTCATGGGTCAGCTATTATGCATGGACTTCCCTTCATCAAAAACCTCGGCATTATTTCAATAGGCAGTGGATTTCGATGCAATTCCGGGAATAACTATAACCCCATTGGCGGCGATACGATATGCAGGTTAGTAGTATATAAAAGGGGCTCGCTTAACATTGCCAACGATGTGGGAATCTCGAATTCCACTATTGTCTGCATGAACAGCATAATAATTGAGGACAAGGTGCTTGTGGGTGGAAGTTGCCGAATATGGGATACAGATTTCCACTCTCAGGATGCTCAGATTCGCACTTCTGGGAAGGATAATGATGTGAAAACGGCTCCAATAATAATACGAAAAAACGCGTTTATCGGAGGCGGTTCCACAATCCTGAAGGGTGTAGAAATTGGCGAGAATAGCATAGTTGCGGCTGGTAGTATAGTATCAAAAAATATACCACCTAATGAGATTTGGGGAGGGAACCCCGCCAAGTTGATTAGGCCAATCCCCATAAAATGAATTTACTAAGGAAAAACCATGAAAAAAGCACTGATAACTGGTATTACGGGTCAGGATGGGTCATATCTTGCTGAGTTGCTTATCGAAAAAGGATACGAAGTACATGGCGTAATTCGTAGATCCTCTTCATTCAATACAAAACGCATAGACCACATCTACCAAGATCCTCATAACCAGGATATCCACCTATATCTTCATTATGGCGATCTTTGCGATTCGAGCAATTTAAACCGGCTGCTGGAAAAAATTGAGCCAGATGAGATATATAATCTGGGTGCCCAGTCTCATGTACAGGTTTCCTTCGAAGTGCCAGAGTATTCTGCCGATGTAGATGCCGTAGGAACCCTTAGGCTGATAGATGCCATTAAGGATACCCAGTTACCTGCCAAGTTTTATCAAGCCTCCACATCCGAGCTTTATGGTAAGGTGCAAGAGATACCTCAACGGGAAACAACCCCATTTTATCCCAGAAGCCCTTATGCAGTTGCAAAGCTGTATGCTTATTGGATTGTAAGAAACTACCGAGAAGCCTATGGTTTGTTTGCCAGTAACGGAATCCTGTTCAACCACGAATCTCCTCGACGCGGTGAGACTTTTGTAACAAGAAAAATAGTTATCGCTGCCGTGAAAATTAAGCTGGGATTGCTGGACTGTATGTATGTTGGGAATATAGATGCAAAAAGAGATTGGGGCTATGCACCAGAATTTGTAGAGGGGATGTGGAGAATGCTGCAACATGAGCATCCCGATGATTTTGTGTTAGCTACAAACGAGACGCACACGGTGCGTGAATTCATAGAGACAACCTTTTTAGAACTTGGAATACAGATTGAATGGGTTGGCACGGGAGTTGAAGAAAAGGGTATTGATAAAAAAAACGGGAATGTAGTGGTACAAATTGACAAAAGGTATTTTCGGCCTACTGAGGTAGATTTACTTGTAGGAGACTATGCAAAAGCCAAGGATAAATTAGGCTGGGAACCAAAAGTGAAAATGCACGAACTGGTAAAGATAATGGTCGAGGCAGACCTTCGCTCTATCAAGTTAAAAACAGGAAGTAAAAATGAAACCAAGTGATAAAATTTACGTGGCAGGCAATACGGGTTTGGTGGGGTCTGCTCTTATCCGAAAACTTAAAGAAAATGGTTTTTCAAATCTAGTCTTTAGCCCTTATCCGCAATATGATCTAAGGTCTCAGAACGTGGTGGAACAGTTCTTTAACACTGAAAAGCCAGATTATGTATTTGTTGCCGCAGCCAAAGTGGGAGGGATTAACGCTAATTCGATTTATCCGGCTGAATTTCTGTTTGATAACCTGATTATTGAAGCGAATATTATAAATAGCGCACATAAAGCCGGAGTGAAGAAGCTGCTCTTCCTTGGGAGTTCGTGTATTTACCCAAAGCTGTGTCCCCAGCCAATTAAAGAGGAATATCTTCTTACTGGAGAATTGGAACCCACAAATGAACCCTATGCGATAGCGAAAATTGCAGGGATAAAAATGTGTCAGTACTATAGGAAACAATACAGCGACAATTATATCTCTGCCATGCCTACGAATCTCTTTGGAGATGGAGACAATTACCACTTGGATAATTCACATGTCTTACCCGCGATGGTTAGAAAGATGTATCTTGCTAAACTATTCTCTGAAAACGATATGGAAGGCATTAAACAAAACTTTTATCAGCATGAAGGCATCCAGCTTGCAGATGAAGATGTAGATAAAACTTTGGCTAAGTATGGGATATTGAAAAAGGATGGATTGGTTACCTTAAGCCTTTGGGGAACAGGACAAGCTAGAAGAGAGTTTTTGTTTGTAGATGACCTTGCTGATGCATTGCTATATTTAATGAAGACCTATAATGAGGAACTTCACATAAATGTAGGAACAGGAAAAGATAGCAAAATTATCGAAATTGCAGAGATGATAAAGGAATTAGTGGGCTTTGCAGGAATGATACAGTGGGACACGAACAAACCTGATGGTACTCCTCAGAAACTTTTGGATGTGTCCAGGATTAACAATTTTGGTTGGGAGCCTCAGCATAGCTTTTCTCAGGCACTGAAATTAACGATCGACCATTACATCTCTCAAAGTGAAACAGATTAAACCAAGATGGGCTTTACAAAATAGTGCATATCGCAGTAATAACTAGTGTTAGTGTTTTACAGCCCAGTGCTGTGGTCAGCAGGTTGCTTGCATATTCGAGAGGTATGGTAGAGATAGGGCATAAAGTTACCATTGTTTGGTTGAGCAATTGCCATGAGGATACTTTGGATTTGTCAGAGCAGTATCCGATGATATGCCACCTGGGGCTTGGAACAGCTCTAAGAGTTAGATGTAAAGTGATTTTACCAATTATAGTGTATATTTCGGGGAGCAAGGCAGCTAACTGGATACATTCTGAGTACAAGAAAAGCCAAATAGATGCAGTAATTTACTATGGAATGCTAATTCCAGAAAGAATGCCGATTTGCAATGTATGTGCCCGATGTCAGATACCCACCTTTGATGAGATAACAGAGTTTCCATTTCTGGGAAGGGGAAAAAAACTCTATCGGATTCTCGAGCTTAAACTGTTCATGAACTATTATTTATTAAAGGATTCTGGCATTCTGTGTATTTCCAATAGCCTTTGTAAACATATCCAAACTCATCTTCAAAAAGCAGCTAAGAATATACCTGTGAAATTGTTCGGTATTCTCGTCGAAGATGATAAGTTCAGATGTTTGGCTGCTAGTCCCCAATCATCATTACCTACAGATTGCGATCAATACTTGGCATATTGCGGTAGCATGTATGGGGATAAGGATGGGGTTTCAGATTTAATAAAGGCTCTCTCTTTCGCTAAGATCAAACATCCAGAACTGAAACTTGTTATCATGGGAGATAACTCCCACAAAAAGAGAATGCATCAAATAGATGAAGCTCTTGAGAGCACAAATTGTCGTGATAGTGTCATTTTCACAGGAAGGATTCCCTGGGAGGTGATGCACCAAATTTTATGCGGAGCTGCAGCCCTTGTTTTAGCTAAACCAAAGAACATCCAAAATGAAGGAGCATTTCCCACCAAGCTGGGTGAGTATCTAGCATGTGGTAAGCCAGTACTTACGACTTCGGTGGGCGATATACCTTTGTTTCTGAAACACAAGGAGAATGCACTCCTATCAAGACCAAATGATCCAATAGGATTTGCAGATAACATCACTTTGTGCCTTAATGACACAACACTTAAAGCTAAGATTGCAAAAAATGGTCTTGCATTAGCCGAAACAGTTTTTTCACATGCTAACAGTGCACAAGAGCTACTGAATTTTATAACCAAAGTTAAAGGGGACATATCGGCAACATCGGGTGAACAGTTAAAGACTAAAAAGAGATGATTTTAACTTGATTTCACGCTATTTGTTTTGGCTATATTTTTCCCTTTGTCTATTCTTGAATTTAATACCTTTGAACATGGGATGCGATGCTGGAACAAGTGGAGCGTCTGATACATGCAAAATCAGAATAGACTACTTTGCACACATGATTTCCAATATTGGGTTTGCATGGATATATGTCTTAGGAGTTGTTATGTATAAACCCGTTTTTAAGCATAACTTGATAGCTAAATTTATTACTGTTATGGCTTTAGCAGCTATTGGGTTTGAGGGATTGCAGTGGTTTTTGCCATATCGGAGCTTTAACCCGATTGACATGGGCTATAATCTGTTAGGTGGTTTCTTGGCGGTTGGGGTTATTTTGGTTTCACGCAGATTTTCGCACATGAAAAGCGCGGATTAACACAGAAGGAGATATGAATAGCTCACAGATTACACAGAAATCTCAGATGAACATTTCAACATTCTACATCCAACATCTTACAACATACTTCCTACAATCTAAATCCTACATCCTTCATATTACATCTTACATGCCACATTCAAAATCATTTGTGTCTATTTGTGTTCATTAGTGGGTAATTTATGAGAGATTTTACAGTTGAGATGTACATAGGGCTTGTTAAAGCACTAAAAGATGTCGGTTATGATTTTCAGACTTTTCATGATTTTATCGTAGAACCCAAACCAAGAGTAGTGATTTTGCGGCATGATGTGGATAAACTGCCGTTGAATTCCTTGAGGTTTGCCAAGTTAGAAATAGAGATGGGAGTGCAAGCTTCCTTTTTTTTTAGGATTGTGAGGGAATCTTTTCAGCCTTCCATTATCAAACAAATCAAAGCGATGGGGCATGAGATTGGCTATCATTATGAAGATATTGACTTGTGTGGGGGAAATGTTGATAGTGCTTACGATTCTTTTCGCTCGAACTTAGATAAATTAAGAGAATTAGCTCCAATTGAGACGATTTGCATGCATGGCAGTCCATTGTCCAAATATGACAATAGAGACATTTGGGATAAGTATGACTACAAAGCTGATGGCATTGTTGGCGAACCTTACTTCGATATTGATTACAACAAAGTGCTCTATATAACTGATACTGGCAGGATGTGGAATAACAATGAATCAAGCATTCGGGATAAGGTGAATTCGGGGTTTAATTTTCGAATAAACAGCACCAAGCACTTGATTGAACTACTCGAAAATGACCGCTTGCCCAGTCAGTTGATGATAAATACGCACCCACAAAGGTGGACTGATAATATGGGGATGTGGGCTAAGGAGCTAGTGCTGCAAAATGTTAAGAACCAGATTAAAAAGATAATTTCTCACAGATCACACGGATTGCACAGATAGCAAAAGAGAGGATATTACGATAATTGTATGATGATAAACGATGTTACATACAAAGTGCGTGGGGCTATTTACTCGGTTATTAACGAATTGGGTCCGGGACTTTTAGAGAGCGTGTATGAGGCAGCGTTAAAGGTTGAATTGGAAGCGCTGGGATTAAAGGTTGAGCTTCAAGTACCCGTTCACGTTTTATACAAAGGAACTGACCTTGGTTTGGGGTTTCGTTTAGACCTTTTGGTTGAGGATATGCTGATTATTGAACTGAAATCAGTTGAGTCCATTCAGAATGTGCACTTGAAGCAGTTGCTAACATATCTCAAATTGACTGGAAAGCCAGTTGGGTTACTTGTAAATTTTAACACTTCTGATATAAATGCTAACATAAAAAGGCTTGTAAACGGCAAGATTGACAATATTTAAGTTATCAGAATCTGTGAATTCTGTGAAATCTGTGAGAGATTAGAGAAGAGGAGATATGAAGTATTTAGTTACCGGAGGAGCTGGGTTTATCGGCTCTAACATTGTTAATGAATTGTTGAACCAAGGGCAGGAAGTGCGTGTCCTGGATAATTTTGCTACAGGTAAGCGGGAAAACATCTTGCCGCTGATGAAGAATCCCAATCTTACCATGATAGAGGGTGATTTACGCTCTTTTCACATCGTGCGGGCAGCAGTTAAAGGTGTGGATTACATCTTGCATCAGGGGGCATTGCCATCTGTACCACGTTCGATTAATGACCCTATCACTTCTAATGATGTGAATATTTTGGGTATGCTAAATATTCTTGAGGCAGCAAAGGAGTTTGGCGTGAAGCGCGTCGTTTGTGCGTCGTCATCTTCAATATATGGAAACAGTGAAACGATGCCTAAGGTGGAGACGATGCCGATAAATCCCATGTCTCCCTATGCTCTTACCAAGTATGCACAGGAACGCTATTGCCAGGTGTTTTATCAGCTATATGGGCTGGAAACTGTTGCCCTCAGGTACTTCAATGTATTTGGCCCAAGGCAGGATCCCACTTCCCAATATAGTGCAGTTATCCCAAAGTTCATCAGGCTGATTATGCAGGATAAACAACCGGTGATTTATGGGGACGGTTCGCAATCTCGCGATTTCACTTTTGTGGAAAATAATGTAAGCGCCAATTTGCTTGCCTGTACGGCTGAGAAAGCTGCAGGAGAAGTGATAAATATTGCTTGCGGGCAGAGATTTACTTTGATCGATTTGGTAAACATGATCAATGATATTCTGGGTAAACACGTTGAACCTATATTTGAGCCTGATAGAGCCGGTGATGTGAAACATTCTTTGGCGGGGATAGATAAAGCAAAGAATTTGCTGGGGTACGAGGTGAAGGTTGATTTCAAAGAGGGACTAAAGCGCACGGTAGACTATTTTAAATAGAACGCTGATGACGCGGATTCTTATGATTTACTATGATATTAAAACGATGCTTTGAGATGAACGAAAATTACTTACATAGCAGCTTGACGGATCTGATTATCAAATGCTATTTTACTGTGTACAATAGGCTTGGATATGGATTTCTGGAAAAGGTTTATGAAAACTCGCTGAAAATTGAATTGGAATCCCAAGGCTTAATAGTTGAGGTGCAAAAACCGATTAAAGTAATATATAAGGGCTGTATCGTTGGAGATTATTACGCTGATATGGTAGTAAATAGCTTGGTCATTGTAGAATTGAAAGCTTGTGAAACTCTGAATGCAAGCCATCAGTTCCAACTGCAAAATTATCTCAAAGCTACTGAGATGGAAGTGGGACTACTTCTAAATTTTGGCAAGAAACCTGAATTCTCGCGGAAAGTCTTTACTAAGCAATATAAGGTTGATCAGTGAAAATCATAAGAATCCGCGTCATCAGTGTTCTATAATGTCGATCCAGTTATCTGCGTTCTATAGCCATGAAGTATAAAGTCTCCAAGTACTCCTTGTTTGTTCTGGACATCGCCATTGTTGTCTTTGCGTTCTTGTTTGCGGCAAAGGTGCGTCCTGGCACAAAGCGGATAATACTTACCTATTATCGTAGTTTTATTCCATTTGTGCTAATTTGGGTTGGTTTCGGGGTTTGGGGAGAGAAATTTTCTTTAAAATCAGTTACTGGTGGGATGGATTTCGTTCGCAGAATCTTTAAATGCAATATCTTAGCGATAACTTCTGTGCTGGGCTTAATGTATATTTTCGGGCGTTTTTATTACTCGCGTTACATAGTTTTCGGTACGATCCTCACTTCTTTTGCTCTCGAGCTTTTCCTGTTTTTAACATTATATTATGCTTTTCGTTTTCATAGGGAAAATGCAGCCTTTGCCTCAACTGGGTTTATTACCCGATCCGCTGCTTTAGAAGAATCGCAAGGTGCGAAATTTTTCACAGATTCCAGCAATGTTGTGCCGGTAATCAGTAACGAACCTTATGCCTTGCCTTGTACTCCGGAAATCGACGATAACTCCATCATTATCCCTTTGTGGCAAAAGTATTTAGCAGATAAACCAGAGCTGTTTGATTTCCTGAATGATTTTTTGGATCTCGCACGCTTCAATCGCAACGGCACTTTGATACTTAATACCGAAACATATTACAATATCGAGAACGAAACAGCTTCCAGCCGCCAAGTGTTTATTAACTTGCACAAGATTAACGACTTTCGCAGGTTGAATTTCTACCTTATCCGCGTTAATGAGTTATTAGTGGATGGCGGGGTCTTTGTTTGTAATGGACAAACTATAACCGAGAGCAAAAAAGCATTTTATCATAGATACACACCCTACCTTGGGTCGATCCTATACGTGATAGATTTCATTTTTAGGCGAGTTTTGCCAAAATTGCCTGTGCTGCAAGGCTGGTATTTTGCGATAACTAAGGGGCAAAATCGCGCTTTATCAGAAACAGAAATGCTGGGGCGGTTCTATTTTTGTGGTTTCCAGTTGATCCATAAACGCGAAATTGATAGTCAAATGCACTTTATCTTGAAGAAGGCCAAAGCTCCCAGAACAGATTCCAATCCCACCTATGGGCCGCTTATCCGCTTAAAGCGCAAGGGTAAGGACGGTAAGATTATCTACGTAAAAAAACTCCGCACCATGCACCCATACAGCGAATATCTGCAAGATTATGTGTATCAGACAAACGCGCTGCAGGAAGGTGGAAAATTTGCCGATGATTTTAGGGTTACATCCTGGGGAGCGATTTTGCGAAAACTCTGGATTGATGAATTGCCACAATTTATCAATTTCTTTAGGGGAGAACTTTCATTAGTTGGTGTGCGGGCGTTGAGCGAGCACTATTTTAGCCTGTATCCACCTGATATGCAGGAGCTTCGTTTAAAGGTGAAACCTGGCTTAATCCCTCCTTTTTACGCTGATATGCCTAAAAGCTTTGAAGAGATTGTAGAATCCGAACGCAGATATATATTGAGAAAGATGGAGAAACCCTTTAGAACTGACTGGGCTTACTTCTGGAAAAGTGGCTGGAATATATTTGTTAAGAAGGCAAGGTCGAAATAGAACGCAGATACCTGGATCGACTGGATAAACCGGATTTTTTAATAGATTGGGGATATGCTAACTTGCCACTGAAAAATTGCGGAAGTAGCACGGATAAAATGAAGGCATTTTTGTAGTATAACGAGTTATGCTATTCGTCTTGCTTTGGGTGTGGCTGGTTTTGCAGCATACTTTCATTGTACAAGATGATTAACTGAATTTTAGCAACAATTACCTTATAGGGGTATGGATTTATGATCCTACCCCTATTTTTTTTGCTTGTGAAATCCATTGGGCGTATCCCGTTGTCAAGTCCTGAAATACCAGGCATTCCCCCATTTTTTCCTTTATTTCCGTTCTATCATTGTCATTCCCGCGGAGGAGCTTGTGTGAAAACTCCAAAACCTTCTGTCATTCCCGCGGAGGCGGGAATCCAGCCCTGATGAATCCCATTAGGGATGACACAAATAAAGCATTGCAGTATAGACATATATCTGC
>JAVEUB010000073.1:0-10445 GCA_034005785.1 Cloacimonas sp. (SeqCode)
TCTATTTGAGCGTTTCTCACATTTATGCATCGTGGAAGTTTTGTATGCAATACAGAATAGTAAGATTGTTTCAAAGGAGCTTTATGCAAACTGACAGACCTGTTTTCGGCACGAGATGGACTGTTGTACTGGGAGGATTTCTGGTAAGCATGATGGGGGGGCTATCCTACTCTTGGGGTGTTTTTGTTGAACCACTGGGAAAACAATTTGGCTGGTCTAAGGCATACTCTATGTTACCATTGTCTGTTTTCATGATAATCTTTTCCATTACCATGATTCCTGCTGGTCGCTTACAAGAAAAATATGGAACCAGGAAGATGATAAGTCTTGGAGCTTTTCTTTTTCTTATTGCCAATTCTTTAAGTTCAATGCTCAATATTGTATCATTCCATGGCTGGTTGGTTTTTACCTATGGCGTAATAGGAGGTTTAGCATGTGGCATAACCTATTCCTGCGTTGCTCCTTCGATAAGACGTTGGTTTCCAGATTATCCAGGCTTAGCAGTTTCATTAGGAGTTATGGGCTTTGGCTTAGCTTCTTTTGTTTTTGCTCCCTTAAAAGCGCATATTATTATCCCAAAGTTCGGCCTTGACGGCACTTTTTTGTTCATTGCCATTATTACATTCGTGATTACAATTATAGCCTCCCGTTTGGTAGTATTCCCTACAGATCAATGGCACATGCACATTTATGGAGCTATGCACCTACCGGATAAGTCGGGCATGGTTAGATCAAACATCCCTCCCGCAAAAATGCTGCGGAAGACACTATTTTGGCTTATTTGGAGCTCTTTCTTATTATCCATTTATGGATCACTGCTAATCATCGGCATTCTTCCATCCTACGGGCAAGAGGTAGTGAAGTTAAGCGGAGGCAAAGCTTCTATCCCAATATCGTTATTTGCCCTATCCAATGGACTTTGCAGACCAATTGCCGGATTTTTGAGTGACAGATTGGGAATTTTGAATGTGATGTGTGTAGTATTCCTGTTGCAGACTGCCACGTATTTCGTTTTTCCCTTTATAGTTACCAGCTTCCCAGCCCTATTGATAGCGGCAATATTCTTAGGTTTAGGGATTGGAGCTTCCCTGGCACTGTATCCTGTTTTAACCTCTGAATGCTTTGGAGTGGAACATTTGGGGGTGAATTATGGCTTAGTTTTTTCTGCCTATGGTTTTGGGGCAATAGCAATTCAGGGGGGTGCGTATTTGCGTGATATCAGTGGCAGCTACACTATTTCTTTGCTACTTGCTGGGGTATTAACATTTTTAAGCATTATTATCATGTATCGCATCAAGGTTTTGTATAATCTTGATTAGCGCAGTTTAAGCTAATAGCATTAGTCTTAATCCTTTTTAGGTGCAGTGCGCTATTGCACAGCCAGATCATAAACTTTATTTCCGAACCCTTTCCCGGTTTGAGCGAAGTGATGGATTTCTGCAGTAATAGAAATTATGGTTTGTTCGTAGGAGGAAACTACCACCTTGCCATACCATATTTCTATTATGGCAATATGTTTGGCTCAAGTTCAATTAGAGTGGGTAAGCTTTATATTCTTTGGCTGTTTTCTTGTTGCTCTCATTGCCCTATCATTGGCTACCCATTGTCCACTAAGTCCACAATGGGTAGCCAATGCTAAGGCAATGCGTTCAGGGGCAAAGCATCTCTAAGCCAGGTTTTGCGCGCCCTACTGAATAATATTCTCATATAGAGCCATGAGTCCACAGTTTTAGAGCCACTCTTCCGTTTCAGATTGAGCCACCCTTCCGATGTAATTGAGCCACATTGCAAAATAGGATTAGACTTGAATTTATTAAGGTAAGAACTCGGTGGCTCACCTTATGGACAAGTGGCTCAGTTTTGCGCGGAGTAGTGGCTCTGTTTCTCTGGAACCTATGCTCTCCCGAGTTAGGAATATCCAATTAAGAGAAATGTCGCGTAAAATCTCGTGCGCTTCCACCAACGTGGGATAGCGAAACTTCCGCGCATAACACAGCAAACCATCGAACCAGGAATTATACACCACCTGGTCATACTTACCACTGTAAGCACCAACACCATTTTCGAATAAGACTTTCATAAGCCTATCCTCCTGTAATATAACGGGGTTATATTTGAGGTGAAACACCCTGCGAAACCACTGCCGCAAGACAGCAAAATCGCAGGAGGGCTTTTCCTCCCCCTACTATACTATGGGTTGCAAATGGTGGGGATTGTGTTGCAAGTGGGTGGAAATAAATCTTTAGCAGGAAACAATCTATTCAATACTCTCTAAAACTTCCGCATCATTTTCTATTTGTGGCAAAGTCTGAACCGATATACCAGCAATACCTTTTACTGAACCAATAAAGTGGTTAGTATTAATGAGAACCTTTTCAAGTTGTTTTTCTCTTTGTTTCCATATTTTTTCCATAGCATTTCTTTCTTGTACATAACCTTTGTGTAATGAATTGAAGCCATCTACGATAGCACCAATCTGTAACAAGAATTCATTGCTGGTAAGATAATTATACAACATCTGCATCTTCTCACCAGAATTCGTTTGAGAAGCATATGCTTCGCTTATCTTGATAACATTCTCCCTTATAACCAAAACAAGGCTTTTGAAATCATGGTAAGTACAAACCCAAACCCCGTCTATTAACCCTACTTTGTCAACACCATCAGGAAGTACTTCAGAAACCAGAATGCACATATCAGCTTTTACTAATACAGCATCACTCTTTAGCTTTGTAATCCATTCACGATTGAACGCTTTGGTTCTTTTACTTTCATAGAGAATAACACCACAGTCTGAACCCTGTTTGTTACGTACTGTATGAATAACATCTGCTCCCTTAACTCCTTTTGGTACATCCTTTATCTCGTCGAAGTGGAACATATTGTTAAGAATATCCTCTATAGCAAGCTCTTGAACTTCACCCTGTAACTGCATTGATCCCTGTTCTGCCTTTCTTTTCATCTCTTCGGCAAGCTTCTTTTGATCATCAAGTTTCTTTTCCAACTCACGGAACTTCATTTCGTTAGATTCTTCCACTTGTGTTTGTATTCTAGTTTTTTCCTTTTCGATCCTCACCGTTAACTCACGTTCTTTTTCTAAGGATATACTTTCTCTTAATTCTTCTTTCTCACGCGTTAGCCTTTCGATCTCGGCTTTAGTTTTATTCAATTCCTTCACTTGCTCAGATTTAGCATCCAGTTCTTCTTTTAGTACTTTCAACTGGTCAGCATAATTGCTTTCCAATTGTTTTTTCACTGCCTCTTGTAATTGTGCTTTTTCTGTTTCAAGCTTCTTGTTGTATTCCTGCTCCTGTTCCAAAATAATGGCATCACGTAGCTCTTCTTTTTCTCTTTTGAGTTTTTCTATTTCGCTCTTAGATTTATTCAGTTCTTTTACCTGTTCAGTTTTGGCATCCAGCTCAGCTTTCAACAGCTTCATACTCTCAGAGTGCTCACTTTCAAGCTGCTCTTTTAACTCTTTGTTAAGTTTCGCCTTTTCTGTAGTAAGCTGCTGCTGAACTTGTTTGTTTACTACTGCTCCAATATCAGCCTTTTCTTTCAGTATGCTAACCTTCTCATCGTCTAAAGCTTTCTGCTTCAGTTCAAACTCATCTTGTAGAGACTGGATCTTTTGTTCATTCTCTTTCTCAATCCTATCTTCGATCTGATGAGAGAGAATCTCGTTAACATCGATCTCAGTTCCACATTTAGGACATTTGATTTTAGTGCTTTCCTTCATATTATTCTCCTTATATACCTATCTTGTCAACCTAACTATTTGTTACGATTGATGAATTCATTATGCCATGACAATAACTCTGTTACATCAGCCTTTAAATCACTCATAGAAGGTAAGCATCCTGGTGACTCATCAGGTTGACAATGCATCTCGAATGAATACTTGGTCATTAACTCATCAAGTCGTTTACAATCATCTTCATTTATCTGGTGTATTCTATCTATTTTGCCCTTTGTTTGTATCTCACGAGAGTGTCGAAGTACAATACCATTAAAAAGTACTTTCTCAATGATAGATTCTATCGTTAATCTAATTTTCTGACATATTAACCTCTTACAATCATCCATATCATCAGTTGAACAGGTTCCCTCCATTTTTTCTGCTTGCGGTATATGGTCATTTATTAAACGGTTTAAACATAATGCAGGTTTAGAATATTTAAAAGGCTTTCTTTCAACTATGCCTGCCACATTACAATTCCTTCCCATATATATTGCTTCATCTACATGTTTATGTCCTAGAAGATCATTGACCAAAGCAAGTCTATGAGTAAATACAATGACTTGCCTTTCCTTGGCAATCTGTAACAATCTGGCAACAACTTTTCTCTGATAACAATCATCCAGTGAGGAAATCGGGTCATCAAATATAAATGGTGCATTGCTTGGCTTTCTTTCCATATCTGTGATAAATGAAGCTATTTCCAATATTCTTTTTTCCCCCTCGCTTAGAATATTTGTTACTTTTACGATTTGTCCATTGGCATCCTTGATAAAGATATGATACCAAGGTGTCGCTTTATCGATACGTTTTTCATCTAGTGCAACCTTTAGGTCAGTAATGGATAAACTTCTCAACACTCTGTTAAATCTTTCAATGTATTCAGCTGTGATATACTTTTTTACAAGTACCTTCGTTTTGTCTGATATTGATTTTGTATTGGTTTTCACAAGGAGCTTATTGATAATACTTATACTCTTTAACAGTAGTATCTCAGCCTTAATTTGGTCTTGTTGTTCGCTTAGCCATTTTTGTGAGGTTAAGTTCTTCTTCCTTGCATCTATTTCAGACGTATCAGCATTAAGTAAAGCAACTATCCTCTCTATATCGCTATAATAATATTCACTTGTTGTTTTTAACTTTTGGATAACAGGATAACTCGTTTCACATAGTGCCTCCATATCCTTATAATCTGCACTATCAATTTTCACTTTTATATTCTTCACTGCTGTCCAAAACACATTCACTTTTTTAATAATCTGCACATCTGTAATACCGCCAGCATTGATTATTGTAGTTATATCTTCGAGATTATCATAAGTTGGCATTAAAGCTATGGCATCTTTATATGCTTTCGTGGCTTGCTTGGCATTTGTGGCGAGCTCTCCTTTTATATGATTTTCAAAGCTCTCTAATCTCTGTTTTGCTCTCTCATTTAACTCTTGTTGACATAAAACACATCTTGCATTCTCACCAACATTTGGGTAGGATTCACCTATATATGCTTTTTCAACAGAATATTTCCTTGCTGCTTCCCAGAGTGCTTCCCAAGTAGCTTCTCCAACACCATATAAAATAGCACCATCAGTGATTTTTCCTCCATCCACAGATGCCTTGGTGCTTTTTATCATTGCTTTATGTAACTTCATCAATGTTTCCAGTCCCTTGGCATTTAGTGATTCCAATGCTTGATTTATTTTCTTGATGTGTTCTTCTAATTTGCTCTTTTTGGATTCTTTGTCTCTTTTATCTTTCTGCAGATCAGCTTTGCTTTTCCCTTCGTTTATTATCTTCAGTTCACTAGCGTTGCTTTCTGTCCATGTAGCATGCTTAGTGATTTCTTCTTCTGTTGTATCAGAATTTAAACCAGTATACCATCTATAATGTTCAGTTGAATTAAGTTCTGCTGGCATGATAGGTTTTCTTGAGCACAGCGCTGTTTTTTCTTTTTTTAATTCTTCTGCAACTTTATCCACAGCTGAAGCAAAATCTTGCATTATCAGTAATACTCGAGGAATGTATGAGGGCGATTTTTCTTCGTTTAAATACGCACTGCCCATATGTGTGTCAAATATTTTTACATCCTGTAATGGTGTATCTATAACGTTGTCCAAGTCAATAATAGTTTGGGTAGCTTTTCCTTTTTGTACGTAACAAACAGTACACTCTTTCTTCTTGATAGTCTTAGAATGGATATTCGATTTTAATTTTTGTTCATAGGGCTTAATACATATTTTTTTTAGCAATCGTACATAACCCGTTTTGCCAGATCCGTTATCTCCATATATTACTGTCAAGTTATCTTGTTTGAACTCTAGTTTAGTATCGCATTTTAATAAGTCCACTCCTTTCACATTTTCGATATAATTCAATCTACTTAAACCCTGCTGAGCTTGTTCATCTGTGTCGATTTGAGATAAGTTCTTGCTACTTGTTACTTCTTGCCCCGCTGGTGTTTTCATGTATGCTACAATAGATTTGATGTAGTTATCATTGATTTCCTGATTACTGAGCAAGTCTGTAAGTATCTTTTGTTGCCAATCTTGTCTTGTGTAGATCCACTCTACTAATTCACTTTTCATAGCCTTTTACTCCCAAGTATTATCATGCATTTTATGTATCTGCAGAATCAACAGTATATGCGTTGTCAGTAATATGCAAATCTCACATAAAAACATGTATCGTTAAATTCATATGTTCTAAAATTTGTCAATCACTATTTCCTTTACATTATGCATATGTCCCTTCATCTTATCATTCAAGTCTCTATAACTTACCCCCTGATAGCTGATCCAATACCCCTTCAGCCCCAATTATCCTTCCTCAAAAAAAATCTGGAAATCGCTTGCAAATCTCTACGAAAACCAGCCGCATTTCTTCGGCAAAGGATAGGCTATACACCTTATTTCAAAATATGCCGGAAAGGTACATTTTCACATATTCATAAAGTCCATATTTTCTATGGATTTGGGTGGTATATTGAATCTGATTCAATTATTATCAGCATTCCAATGAATATTTCATTTGCTTCATCATTACATACCATTAATATATCTGCAGGATTAATTCTAACTAACAGGAGATGTAGTATGTTCGACGATGAAAATGAACTATTGTTGTACGAGGATTTCTTGAAGCTTGCCAGTCAGCATCCCCACAGCAAAGGGGGAAGCTATATCCGCGAGCTTTGGGAGCACAAAGGCGTTATGATATGTGCCACAGAGCTTTACACGCTATACCAAACCCAGTTTCACGTGTATTTGGATGATGATATGTGGCAAAGTAAGCGCATCATGCAGGTGATGCATCAAACTTCCATTCCCGAATTACCCATCAAATTTACGGACAACCTTACGATCAATGACCTGCGCAAGTTCATGGCAAATCTCAGGTGCGATCTTGCCGAAGCCCGCATCAACAACGATGAAAGCAGAATTACTGAAGATATCGCCACCATCGAGAAATTGAATGACTATATTCTGCAAGGCATTACCAACGACGGCAAACTGAAAGACATCGACAATCTGGTGCGGGATCATGCGCGGCTAATTTTGCAGGGAGTGCAATACTTTAATAGCAGCATCCAGACCTATTTATAGATTTTCCTTGACTTTAAACCTCCCTATTAAACCTTGAAATTAGAATGTAACTAATACAAATCACAAGGAGATTCACAAATGAAACGCAAAGTCATCATCATGGGTGCTGCCGGAAGAGACTTCCACAATTTTAACGTCTTTTTCCGCGACAACAAGGATTATGAAGTTGTAGCCTTTACCGCTACTCAGATTCCTGGTATCGACGACAAAAAATATCCCGCTGAACTTGCCGGAAAGCTTTACCCCAATGGCATTAAAATCCATCCGGAAAGCGAAATTAAAGAGCTGATCACCACTCTTGGTGCAGACCTGGTAGTGTTTGCCTATAGCGATCAACCCCACGAAGTGGTTATGAACAAAGCCTCATTGGTAAATGCCATTGGTGCAGATTTCATGCTTATGGGCGCAAAGAACACCACCGTAAAAACCAAGAAACCTCTGGTAACAGTTTGTGCCGTGCGTACCGGTTGTGGCAAGAGCCAAACTACCCGCGCGGTAGTGAAAGCCCTAAAAGCCAAAGGGCTAAAAGTTGCCTCCATCCGCCACCCCATGCCTTATGGAGATCTGGTAAAGCAGAAAGTGCAACGCTACGCCACCCTTGAAGACCTGAAGACACACAAATGCACCATCGAAGAAATGGAAGAGTACGAACCCCATATCATGATGGGCAGCATCATTTATGCTGGTGTGGATTATGAAGCAATCGTCCGCGAAGCAGAGAAAGAAGCTGACGTAATCATTTGGGACGGCGGAAATAACGACATTCCTTTCTATTGCAGCGATCAAGAGCTGAAGATAGTGGTGGTGGATCCTCATCGCCCCGGCGACGAAATTTCCTATTACCCCGGCGAAACCAATGTTTATATGGCCGACGTAATCGTGATCAACAAAATTGACAGTGCCGATCTTGATGATATCAACGAAGTGCGAGCCAATGTGCGCAGCATCAACCCCACAGCCATCATCATCGAAGCAGCCTCACCGCTGTTTGTGGATCACCCTGAGATGATTCTGGGCAAGAACGTGCTGGTAGTGGAAGATGGACCAACCCTAACCCACGGTGAAATGACTTATGGTGCCGGCGTGATCGCTGCCGAAAAGTTTGGCTGTGCTGATCTTGTGGATCCTCGCCCCTGGGCAGTTGGTGAAATGAAAGAAACCTTCGACAAATATCCCGAAATTGGCATCTTGCTTCCCGCCATGGGCTATAGCAAGCAGCAGATTAAGGATATGGAAAAGACTATTAACGCCTGCGAATGTGATTCTGTGGTTATTGCCACTCCAATCGACCTTCGTCGCATTATCAAAATTAACAAACCCGCTTGCCAGGTTCAGTATGAACTTCAGGAAATTGGTGTTCCCACCATTGCTGACGTACTGAAAGGTTTCGACAAGAAAAAAAGAAAATAAACCGATATACCTAAGTGGAAGGGTGGAAAAGTGAATAAGTGTAACAAGCTGAATAAGTTTGTGCACAAAGTTCACTCTTCCACTTTCCGCTTTTTTAACCGGTGTTAACCTTATTCAGGCTGCTTTTACTATCGGTTACACCAACTCACCCTTTCACCCTACCCCTTTACAAATTAAAACACAAGGATAATTAACATGAAGAAAACAGCTGTTCTCGCTCTTGGCGGAAATGCTATTATCAAAGCTGGCGAAAAAGGTGATATCGGCCAGCAGTTTGCCAATACCCGAGAGTCTTTGGGTGGCATTGTAGAATTGATTAAACGCGGTTACCACCTTAGTATTACACACGGTAATGGACCTCAGGTTGGCAATCTTCTGCGTCAGCAGGAAGCCGGTGCTAAAGAAGGCCTGGCAGCTTTACCGCTGGGAATTCTGAACGCAGCCACCGAAGGCACTATGGGCTATATGATTGAACAAAGCCTGCAAAATAAGTTGCTTGCCAGCGGTATCGACAAACAGGTTATTACCATCGTCTCACAAGTAGTGGTAGATAAAAACGATCCCAGCATGCTGCACCCCACCAAGTTTGTCGGCAGCACCTATTACAGTGCCTCCGAAGCCGAAAAACTGAAAACTAACCTGGGTTGGACTCTGATAGAAGATTCCGGAAAAGGCTATCGGCGTGTTGTCCCCTCCCCCATGCCCAAACATATTGTTCCTGGCGAAACCATTAAAGAGCTTGTGAACAAAGGCGATGTAGTTATTGCCGTTGGCGGTGGCGGAATACCTGTGTACATCCAAGAAGATGGCAGCTACGAAGGAGTGGATGCAGTTATCGATAAAGATTTTGCCTCGGCCTTGCTGGCTTTGGTGATAAATGCGGATTTATTCGTAATCCTTACCGGAGTGGATAAAGTAGCCATCAACTACGGAAAAACAAACCAGAAAGACCTCGATGTGATAAGCCTTGCCGAGGCACAGCGCTATTATGACGAAAAGCAATTTCCCGCTGGCAGCATGGGTCCCAAGATTCTGGCTGCAATAGATTTTCTGCAACGTGGTGGCAAAGAAGTATTGATTACTTCTATCGATAAAATTATCGATGCGTTTGAAGGCAAAACGGGTACGAGAATCGTTGCTTGATGTTAGCAGGTAAACTGGTTAGCGAGTTAATCGGTTAGGCTGCGCAAAGCTAAAACATTCGGAGGCGTTTATTTACGCTCTCCCATTCCATAAATCACTTATTGGGGCGGACTTGATTCTGCCCCTACAATTTTATCTGCATAAATATCTCTAAACTGTCCCTTATTCCAATCGGCTGCTTACATCACAGTATTAGTGGTGGAATTAATTTACATACTCACCCACTCGATTTGAAAGCCTGTTGCCCATTATAGCAATGGAGCGGGCAACGGGACTCGAACCCGCGACCCCCAGCTTGGGAAGCTAATGCTCTACCAACTGAGCTATGCCCGCTCGCATGAAATCAAC
Source organism: Cloacimonas sp. (SeqCode) (assembly GCA_034005785.1). Classification (GTDB taxonomy): domain Bacteria; phylum Cloacimonadota; class Cloacimonadia; order Cloacimonadales; family Cloacimonadaceae; genus Cloacimonas. The sequence goes on from JAVEUB010000073.1 coordinate 10,240, forward strand.
AAATCTCAGGGCAGGATAATGTCAAGAAATTTGGCTTGCTTTATTTTATGGCAGTTCTCGGGAATAGCAATCCAAGAAATAGATTGACCGAAAAATCCCTTCTTAATTCTATGAACCCTGAGACGAATATGACACTTGAAGCGGACAAAGATAATATGTTAAGGAGCTACAATGCGTAAGCTGATCTTTATAATAATGATACTCTT
>JAVEUB010000074.1:0-10424 GCA_034005785.1 Cloacimonas sp. (SeqCode)
CTGAGATACATTGGGTTACTTCAAAGATAGTTGTTCTTTCAACAGATAAATTTTAACCACAGAGAAAAGCAGAGAAAAGCAGAGAAAAGCAGAGAAAAGCAGAGAAAAGCAGAGATAGGCAGAGATAGGCAGAGATAGGCAGAGAAATAACCATGAAAACTGCGTTTTCCTCACTGAATATGAAAATATATGCATGTATTGTAGGGGCTTTATTGCGTGCGCACAAATTTACAGACACATCCATATTCATGTAAAACAGAGAAAACGGGCATTTGTCTCTTTTTACTCTTAACTCTTTCCCTCTTTCCCTCTTTCCCTCTTTCCCTCTTTTACTCTTTTACTCTTTGTGAAAAAAATCCAAAGCCCAGTGTATATTTCCTGCATCGCTCTTGCTTTATCAAGTATCCTACCGCTCTCCTTCACCTTACTTTGAACTCACTTTGTATAGATGAAAGTGATTGCAAACATAGCCGAGAATAACTTGGCAAAGCAAGGAACAATTGAGGGGAAAGTGTTCTTACAAGGTAAGAGAAAGCACCACAATTACCTCTTTACGAGCGTAATCATGGTGCTTAAACGTAGATACTTTGCTAAGCTACGTTACACTTTCTTAACGATTAGCTTGTTCCCATCTATGGATAATACGGTGATTTTGGCACCAAGTTCTATGGCTTGGTTATTTACTTCAATAGCAACCCATTCTTCACCACCTATTTTTGCATAGCCTTTACCTTCTTCGGGAATTTCTTTGGTAATCGTGCCACCTTTTCCTTTCAACGCGTAAACGTTGGTTTCCTCTCCCGGATTTGCCAAAATCTTCTTCCCCAGCTTGCGCATATAGAGGAAGGCAATAAAACTGAAGATGGCAAAAACCAAAATCTGCAAAGGAACGCTATCCTCAAGCAGGGGTAGCATGCTAAGCAAACCTGTAATGATTGCCCCAATTCCAAGCGATATAAAGAAGAAAGCAGGATCAAAGATCTCAATGATCACAAAGCCGATCCCAATTATCATCCAAATGTGCCAGGCAAGTAAGCTCATATTTCAGCTCCTATGTATAGGAATTTATTTATCGTTTTCGTCGTTGTAGTCTTCAGCAGTAGGTGTGGTTTGTTTATCTTTGTACACACGTTTTACTTTGCGCTTTCCGCTGCTATAGTTGTAGCGTCCGGAGTATTTTCCTGCATATCCCGTGTAACCTCCATATTGATAACTACCTCCAACTCCGCCAGCATTAAGACCTTTGATCCCGATTGCAGCTAAGAAGTACATTAACAGCCGGGTTCCGAAATAAACCAGAACCATACCCACAGCATAGATAACTAACCAGGAAAAGAAGTTAAGGCTTACAGCTTTGGCTATCTGAAACGTATTACTGCTACGCTGAATCGGGCTTAAGGTGATGTAGAGCAACACATTATCCGAATCCTTCAGCTTATCCAGATTCATGCGAGTTTGCTGGATCAGTCCATGCAGCGCTTCTTTGCGCCTATTTTGGGAATCTGTGGGGAAGCGGACATTATTCAAATCTGCTTGTTCACGCTCGTATGAGGCTAAACGGGCATTTTCGCTTTCAAAATCTATGTTAACCAGAGATGTATCTATCTGTTCCGTTTGAGAGGCAACACTACCGAATGTTCTCAGTTTTTCTATTACTTGAGGCAAGCTTTGTTGGGGAAGACTGAAAATATAAGCACCATATCCGCCTTCATTCTGCTTGCGTATCTGCTTGGTGGAGTTTTGGGCAATGATCTTGCTAATCTCAGTTTGAGCCTTGCCAACATTAGTAGAAGCGAAGGTAACCTGCGCTTTATTGATGAACTTAAGGTCCCTATATTCCTGCGAAGATGGTTTGAAATTATAGTTTGCCGTACGGCCACTATTGTTTTGGTATTGGACTATTGATGTTGCGATAGCCAGAAACACGATAAATATCGCTATACCTCTAACTCTTCTTTTGGTCTTTTTATCCACGTTAACCTCTTTGTTTTATATCTTTTATTAATTCTTCTGCATGTTTAAGAGCCAGATCACTCACTTTTCCGGAAAGCATCCTGGCAATCTCTTGTAAACGTTGCCCTGCATTCAGCTTTCGCAATGTAACAATACTATGGGTAGAGTCGGTAACTTTTTCGATAGCAATATGGGTCTCAGCTATTGCCGCAATCTGTGCCAGATGGGTGATACACAGCACTTGCTGCTCGCGCCCTAAGCTGTAGATAAACTCCGCAACCCGCTCGGCAGTTTTTCCACCTATGCCAGAATCAATTTCATCCAGAATAATCAGTTTATGGGATATCCGCTTAGCCAAAACCTTCTTTATTGCTAAAAGAATCCGTGATAGCTCACCTCCGCTTGCAACTGCTACCAAAGGTTTTAGCTCGAAACCAGGATTGGCACAAAACAGAAAATCCACTGCATCTTGCCCAGTTTCGCTAACAGCAGAGATGAACTGGGATAATAAGAATTCTGGCTTGGCTTTTTTGTCAATCCTTATCTCAAAGATACCCTGGGGAATACTTAAATCGCGAATGCTGCATTCGAGTTCAGCTCTCAATAGTCCAGAGCTAACAGTGCGTAAAGCTGAGAGTTCATCAGCTTTATTTTTTAAGCAGAGGAAGTCGTCCTGAAGCTTGGTTTCCATAGCCAAGATAGCCTCTTCGCGGTTAGAAAATGAAGCTATTTGTTTTTCACGCTCTCCAAACAAGCAGATAAGTTCGCGAATAGAACGCACTCTATGCTTGAAGACCAAGGTGTTTATCTCATCCAGGCGGTTTTGGATCAAGGTTATGCGGTCTGGATCAGAAGATATGCTCTCTTCCACATCATCCAACTGCACGGCTGATTCTTGCAGCGATTCCAGGGCTTGCCTCATGTTTTGGGTGGCTTCGGTAATGTGTTTGTTCAGGTTTTCATAGCGGGAAAGCTTTCCCAAAGCGTTGCTTACCTGATCGTAGATGCAGTTTTCTTGTTCAAACAGATTTTGCTTTATTTGCAATGATGTTTCCCTAATCTCACGCGCATGCGATAGCAGTTCGTATTCTTGTTGTAAAGTTTCGTCTTCATCAGGATTCAGCTTTGCCTTTAGCAACTCATCATATTGAAACTGGTACAATTCCTGCAATTGTTTTTGGTGTTCTGCCTCAGCAGTCATGTCTTTCAACAGCGCGATGTTTTGCTTGGTTTGATGATAGAGGATAGAAAATTCGCTCCTAAGATCACCGGTATCGGCAAAAGCATCAAGTAATTCCAGTTGATAGGTGGTACTTAGTAAGCGCTGCTGATCTCGTTGATGGTGAAAATCTATCATCAAAGGTTTCAGCTCTTTCATGATACTTGCTGCCACTTTGCGGCCATTGATGAAATAGCTTGATTTACCGCTGGGGCTGATCTCTCTTGCCAAAATCAGTTCTTCATCCTTGCTGATTCCGCTGTTGGCAAGTAAAAGCAATAAATGGTCATCATTACTGGGCTGAAAGGTGGCTTCCAGATAAATTGGCAGAGTTTTGTCGTATGCTTCCATGCCTGGCGAGTTATCTGCAAAAATAAGCGATATAGAGCCAATTAGGATAGATTTACCAGCTCCTGTTTCACCACTTAGCACGGTTAAACCAGAAATAAACGGTAATCTTATCTCCGGTAGCATAAGATAGTTTTTGATATATATTTCGCTAAGCATTACTTGCCTAAATGCAGCTTCTTACGCAGAATTTGGTAAAAAGTACGGTTAGATAGCTTGATAAAAGAAACACTGCGATCAGATGCGGTTACATGAATTTCATCACCCTCTTCGATGGGGCAAGAGTTTTCGCCATCAATTTGAAGCATGGCAGAGCTTTGCAAGCCATAAATCTTCATTACAATCTTTTCGGTATCAGGAAACACCATGGGTCGTATAGAAAGGATATGCGGATTTAAGGGTGATAGCACCAAAGCCTTCATTTCCGGGGCTAAAATTGGGCCTCCAGCGGAAAGAGAATAGGCTGTGGAACCCGTTGGCGTAGAAGCAATAACGCCATCACAACGCGTATCGAATACATAGCGTCCACCTGCCTTGATTCGTACATGAATTAGCCCTGGAGTAGCAGCTTTATAGATTACTGCGTCGTTAAGTGCCAGCCCCGCAAAGATTACCTTGCCTTGCCTTTTTAACTGGCAATTAATCAGCATCCGGTGCAACAGTTTGTATTTTCCCAGTTTTAGATTGTAGAGTGATGAAGCAATTTCAGGTATTGTGCTTTCGGATAAAAACCCTAAGTAGCCCAAGTTTATACCCAAGATAGGAGCTTTTGTATCCAGAGCTAACTGCTTGGCACGCAAAATACTGCCATCACCTCCAAACACCAGAATGCAATCTATGTGAGGATATCTTTTGCCTTGCGGAAGAGGATTGATGATGCCTGTAAGCAGGTCTTCATGTTCGTCATTGCTAAAAAAGTTGATCTGTGAGCCTTCACGCAGAGATTCCAAAAGCTCGAAAATACTGTGCTTATCGCTAAAAGCCGGATTGATGCAAATGGCAAAATTCTTCATTTATAAACCTTCGTACAGGCTACGATAGCTGTCGTAGCGTTCAATGGGTATAATATCTTCTTCCAAGGCTTTTAGTACGGCACAATCATCTTCATGGATGTGGCTGCAATCGCGGAACTGACATTCAGGGTGAAATTTGTTGAAACCCGGAAACACTTTGGGGATAAGCACTTTGTGGGCTGCATGCAGGCTGATGGTTTTTATTCCAGGTGTATCGAGTAAGTGTCCACCAAAACTCCAGGGGCGCAAGATTGCTTGCGTGGTGGTATGCTTCCCCTTTTCGTTAAATTCACTAACTTCAGCCGTTGCAAGCTTTAGCGTAGGCTCCAGATAATTAATCAGCGAGCTTTTGCCGGTTCCTGAGTGCCCTGTAAAAACTGAATCTTTATCGGTGAGCAAGGCTTTCAGTTCTTGCATGCCTGCTCCGCTAATGATTGAAGTGCCAAGCAGGGGAATGCCTAAACTGCGATAGTACGCAGTTTCCTCTTCAAATTCCTGTGCCTCATCCAACAGATCGATTTTGTTGATCACGATGACGGGAGTAATGCCTTGAATGGCTGCAATGCACAGATATCTATCGATAAGCCCTGGCTTAAATACTGGCATTCGCCATGAGGACGTGATTATCACTTGGTCAATATTAGCAGCCAGGATAATCTCTTTCTGAAACGTGCCGCTGCCATAGCGAATGAGAGAATTCGTACGGGGTTGAACTTGCTCGATGCGGTAATCAGGAGCATTGGACTTATCCAGATAAACCAGATCGCCTACTGCCGCCAAAGCCTGGCTTTTATACAAAAACTGCTTCAAGCGTCCGCTCATGGATGAAGTGTGTATCTCACCTGCTACTTCCACAAGGTACAGATAGTTGCTCTTAACTTCGGTAATCCGGCCCAAAACCAGCTCCAGGTCATTTTTAAAGGAGTGCTTACTTTTCGTGTGGGTTCGGGCTGTTTTGTAAAGCTCCTGGTCTTTTAAATCGTCAAGAATATCAATATCCGGCAGGCTGATGTTTAGCAACCTGCCGGAATTACGTTTAACTTTTTTTTTATCTTTCTGTTTCATGCCCTATTTGATCAGCGGGGTGATGGCATTAAACAGCTCTGCTGCTTCTTTAACCTTTGCTTCAGAGCCGAACACTGCATAGTGATTCTTATTCATAATAGCTTCCACCAGATCGGCATAAGCACGGATGTCTTCCACCTTAGTGCTTAGCACTTCGTTGCGGATTTGCTGACGGTCTTCTTGAGTGAAGCCGGTAATATAGCCTTCATCAGCCTTGGTGCCGATTTCTTCGGGAGTATCGGGATAATCCAGACCCGAAATCTCGCCGATGATATACTTATCCATCTCACGCTTACTGCACGTGAAACCCCGCAGGAAATCAGGGACAGTATCATAAACATTCAGCGTTTCCCGCAGATTCGGATCACTATAGGAAGCGAAAAATTGATAGCCGCTGGGACTAAAATTACTCATAGCACCATAAGCGCCGCCTTTCACACGTAACTCTTGGTAAAGGTAGTTATTACTGAGGATGCTGTTCAGAACTTTCAGTTTCCCCGAGTAGGAATAGCCTTTGCGGAAGAAATTCCCGCCTTTCACACAGCTTTGCACCTGTACGGGCGCATAAATACCTTCGTTGAAATCCCGGATGGTAAAGTGGTTTTCTACCGGTTCGTAGGCTTCGGGTGATACTTGCGCTAATAATATGCCCAGTTCATTTGCTGCCACGGGAAGTTCTTCTGCACCAGAGGTAAGGCTTATCAGCAGGTTCGCTGTGGTAAAGAACGTATGTTTTATCCAATCCAGCTCTTCCATAATATCGGTTATCCCCTGCTCCAGTTTACTCACCAGATCACACAGGAATTGATAGTAGGCAAAACCGGTAGTTAGATCACGCCAGTGATAAATCTGCGACAACGGGCTAAGCATGCGGGTAACGGCTACAGATATCCCGCTTCTGATAACTCCTGCTTCAATTCGGGATTTCAGTTCACGAATCAAAGTGCTTAAACGCACCGGATCATCAAACAACGGCTTTAGCGAATACTCTGCCGCCAGTTCCATCAATTTAGGCGTTTTATCTTTAACCGCTTTACCGCTTATCACCAGTTTGGGAATAATATCGTCCGGGGTCTGATAGCTGTTAAACAGTTGTAATTGCAGGTCTATACCACCCGTGTGGGTATCAATCTCGTTACTAAGTTCGCCATAGCCGTAATTTTCGCTATTAAGCCATCCGGCTAATTGCGTGTAAAGCTTAATCCAGGGTAAATCCACTTCTTCAGCATGCCCCAAATCAAAATAAGCCTTCAGATACACGATACCATTGGTTTTGGTTTCATGCTTTAAGAGTGTAAATTCCTTCCACACTTCCTTTTCCAGGGGGTACACTGCGATTTGTGGGTTAAGATCAAGCAAACTAAGCAGCGGTATCTTTTCCAAATCAGCCGTATTTTCAGGTTCTTCTTGCCAATCCTTCAGGCTTTTCGTGAATGCTACCAGTTCTTTTATCTCAGTGGCTGTCATGGCTTTCTTCTTAGTTGCCAGTTTTGCCTTCGTTTCTGCATCGTGCTTGGCAATTAAGCCTGGAACGGGAGTAAACTGAATTTCGCTGGCGTGTTTGTTGTGCAAAATGGCTGCGTCAATAAGGTTTTCAAAATATGGTTCTGTTAAAGCACGGCGCAGTTCAGCCAAAAGTGGTTCAAATGCTAATATAGAGACGGGATCGCAGCCATGCATCCAGGGGCTAAGCGTAGTGAAAATATAGTATAAGCCCTTGGGAAAGCGCTGCATCTGAGCTTCACGATAGAAGAATTCCATCTTGTTGATCACAGCTTCGACCAGCTTTTTATCTATGCCGTTCTTCACGATCTGTTTCAGTTCAGTGGTGATTAGCTTTGCTAAGGGTTCCAGATTTTCCTTTGCCACTTTCTTGCAGGTAATGCTAATTGTTGGCTGAAGCGCGTCTCCTCTTGCGGAAGCAGTGGAATCCTGTGCCCAACCGGAATCTCTGATAGCCTTTTTTAAAGGAGAAGCGGGAGTATTCATCAGGATTTCTACCAAAAAGTTCAGCGAAGCTGGCAAGAAAACATCGGTAATGCTGCCATAAGTCCAGTTTAAGGAGAGGTAATATTCTCCCGTGGGGTCTTTATCTTCGTCGATGGGATATTCCAGCACCAGTTTTTTGGGTTTGCTAAACGCCTTTTGCAAAGGGATGTCAATCTTTATCCCGTTATCCGTAAATTGGCTAAGATAATCTTTATCAATCAGTTCCAGTGCTGCTTCGATGTTCAGATCGCCATACAGGGCAATTTTGCTGTTACTGGGATGATAGTATTTGCGGTAAAAATCCAGGAATCTGCTATAGCTAAGCTCGGGAATTGCGTCCGGATCGCCTCCGCTTTCAAAACCGTAAGCGGTATCGGGGAATTGCACCAGCTTGCTCTTGCGTGAGATTATGCTTTCAGCCGAGGAAAATGCACCTTTCATCTCGTTATATACCACGCCACGATAGTTCAATTCGCCATCTTCCTGGGTTAGTTCGTAATGCCAGCCTTCTTGATGCAAGATGTTGGGTTCTGAGCAAACCTTCGGGAAAAACACTGCATCCAGATACACATGCATCAGATTCATAAAGTCTTTGTCATTGGTACTGGCAACAGGGTAATTTGTCATATCCGGGGAAGTCATAGCATTGATAAAGGTGTTCATGCTGCCTTTGATCAATTCCATAAATGTGTTCTTGGAAGGGAAGTTTTTTGAGCCATTTAGTACCGAATGCTCCAGAATGTGAGGACAGCCAGTGTTATCTTCAGGAACGGTTTTGAAGCCGATATTGAAAACCTTGTTATTATCCTCGCAAGCGTAATGAATCAGCTCTGCTCCGCTTTGCACGTGTTTATAGCGGTGGGCAGTAGTTTTGATTTCCTTGATTTCACGGGATTCGATTAGTTCAAATCCGTGCAGCAAGTTCTTCTTTTTCATGGATTCCTCTATTTTAGATTAATTTGTAGTTTTTTAGTCCCGCTCTTAGTGTTTCACGGTTTGCATCCATTAGTTTACACATGGGGCTGCGGAATTCCAGCTCCATCATGCCCATTAGATGCAGGGCTTCTTTGGCTGGGATGGGGTTGGTTTCGATAAACATTAAATCGTTTAACAACGACAAGTGCTGATGCTGTTTGGCAGCAGAGGCAAAATCGCCCTTCAGGCAGGTAGCGATATGTTCGCTAACCAGCTTGGGAGCAACATTGGCAGTTACGGAAATTGTGCCCTTGGCACCTATTGCAATGTTTGGCAGATTTAGTGCATCTTCACCGCTCATCAGGGAAAATCCCTTTGGCGCATCGCGTATAATCTGTGTAGCCTGTACCAGATTTCCGCTGGCTTCTTTCACGCCTACGATATTGGGGCAAGCGAGAGCAAGTTGCACAGTGGTAGCCGCAGCCATATTAATGCTGGTGCGCCCCGGAACATTATACAGCACAATCGGGATATCAACCTTATCGGCGATGGTTTTAAAATACTCAAATAAGCCATTTTGCGTGGGTTTGATGTAATAGGGAGTAATAACTAAAGCGTAATCCGCACCAAGCTCTTTGGCTTTCATCGTGTTAGCCAGCGTTTGATGCAGGTTATTTGTCCCCGTACCAATCATAACCGGCAACTTACCAGATATCTTTTTAATGGCAAAACGCAGCAGAGCGTCCTTTTCGTCGGAAGCCAAGCCTGCAGTTTCAGCAGTGGTGCCCAGTAGCACGATACCGTTTGTGCCATTGTCCAGATGGAACTGAATTAGCCCCTCGAGGGCAGTCCAATCGATACTATTGTGCTTAAATGGAGTAACCAAGGCCACATAAGTTCCTTGCAGCATAATAACCTCCCAGTTTTATATTCATTCTTAAGGTAAGCAGGTTTCGTTCCATTATGCTGCATAGCGTTTTTTAGTCAATACAAATTAGTGAAAGCCTTCAGCTCTTCCCTGCTCGCATTGGCTTAGCATTGGCTATGCATTGTGGATGAGATGGACAATGCATAGCCAATGCTAAGCCAATGCGAGCAAGTGCAAAACTGCCAAGCAGCAGCAAAAGTATAAGTAATAACCGCCGATAGCATAAACAATGCCGCCCCGGATTTATCATCCGAGGCGGCATATCACTTGCTAACCTGTTAACCTATTAACCAGTTAACCTGTTAACCATTTATCAGCTATTTCATTAGCATTATCTTCCGGGTTGAGATGGTTCCTGATGACTGTAACTTAACGAAGTAAACACCGGAACTAACATTTCGTTGGTTAGCGTCTTTCCCATCCCACAATACTTTGTGGTGTCCACGTAGCATTTCTGAATTACATAGATCTATCACCTTTTGTCCTTTTATATTGAAGATACCAATCCTTACCAATCCATCTTTGGGAACGCTATAGGCAATTGTGGTGGATGGGTTGAAGGGATTGGGATAGTTAGAGCTGATGAGAGCTTTATCAGGAATCGGGATTAGGCCATCTTCAATCCCATTCTGCAACTCATCAAGTAGTTCCCAGTGCCCTTCATGCTTGGCTTTGAATGTGGCTCTATCAGGATATTTGTACTGTGTGAATTTGGTGCTGATAGGCTTCTTATTTTCACTAATGGCGGCCAATTGCAGCACAATCTCCAGATTCATCACAGCATGGAGTGAATCAACGGAACTTTCTGCATTGAGGATTCTCAGCTCAAGCAAATCAATAGCTGCCTGAAAGGCTTCCGCTTGCAGACAGTTCTTTACCAGATAATCCTGCAAGTATTTAGTAAGAATGGGATTATCAGTTTCGTATTGAGATAACTTGGACAATAAGTATGATTCCGTTCCCGAGAGGGTCTCGCCAGCAAAGATCGGAAGAG
>JAVEUB010000075.1:0-10398 GCA_034005785.1 Cloacimonas sp. (SeqCode)
CTGGCAATGACCTTAACCAGTCTCCACATTCCATCTTACTGAAGTCTAACTTCTGCGACTGCGTGTTAACCAGCTTGAAGTCATAGCGGTGGGCATAGACATAGATCTCTTCATCTTTGCAGATACGCTTGATGTTGCCTTCGTCAAGCATCGTGCGCATCACCTCATTTACGATCTCTAGGGAAACGTCAGTCATCTCGCAGACCAGTTTCTGGTTGAAGGGACGTCTGAACTGGAGCATGAAGCGTCGTACTAGATCATGCTGCGTCATAAGGCCTCCCGAAGCACTAGCTCAGATAAGGGGGTGTTTTTGTCAGAGCGGGATTCCAGCATGTGCATGACCTTCATGGCCTGCCGCAGGTTACCCTTGCTGTAGTTCCAGACAAAGTCTGTGGTGGTCTTGTCGACCGGGTCGCTCATCACTTTTTTGGTGACTTTCATAATATCCTCCTTGGTATTATCTTGGAATTCGTAAAAGTAGTTGCAGCGGTCAAAGTAGTGGGCATCGATGCGGGATAGCTTATCCCGTGCTTCCTGCATTCCGACCAGCAGGATCACTGCCAGAGTCTCATCAGCCAGGTCTCGGATCGAACCGAGTAGTTGATGATAGCGGAAGGCATAATCGATCTCATCAATGATGATCACCGCGTCCTGCTGTTCACATAGGACTTGGACACACTGCTTGAACAGCGTGTTGGTCGATCCGTGCGGGATGTAATCGCCATAGCCATAGTTACGGTACAGGTTGCTTAGCAAATCTTTGGCGAAGGTTTTGGGGGTGGAAGTGGCTTCCAGGCGCAGGTAGGTATAGCCATTGCGGAAGGCCGTTCTGGTTGCGAAGGTGGTTTTGCCCAGTCCAGGCTTGCCATAGAGCATGCCCAGTCCGACTATCTCCTGCTTGGGTCGAGTGAGCAGGAAGTCGATACACTGTTGGGCTTTGATCACATTGACGGTTGGGATGAGTTTACCCTGTTCCATGTCTATCTCCTCTCTACTCCGATCCGATCCAGCATTTCTTTCAGGCTCAGCTCCGACTGGGAATGCTTCGCCTGGTTATCATTATCCTGTTTGGTCTGCTCCTGAATGACCTCCGCTTCTAACTTTGCCATCTCTTCCGTGGGCTCCGGAACTTCTTGAGCCAGCGGATGCTGCTTGTGGATGACTATCTGTTCCAGCCTGGCTATCTCCTGCTCAAAACCCGGCTGGGGAGCTTCCAGCATCGGCGGTTGGATGAAGGTGGGGTTAGTGGTGGTCATCAGCAGTGGCCTGACCAGATTCTCTACTACATCCGAGCTCTGACGGACTGTGAGTTTGGTACGCCGTTCGATCTGCTTGTGGTAGCGTTTGATCTCCTTGCATTCCTTGTTTAGCTCGGACTGGGAGATGGGATTGCTCTTATCGAGGTGCACGAAGGGGTTTTGAGACCTGCGTACCTCAGCTTGGCAGATATAGTTGTCTTGCATGTCATAGACTACGATCCAGCGCAGATCAGCCATATCGTAGCGGATTATTACTTCCTTGCCGATGTGTTCCATCAGCTTCGTATCCCAGTACATCAGCTTGTTCAGGACGATGCCGTTATTACGCAGAGTCTTTCGTTTCTCAGTCATCATCAGGAAGTTGAGCCGCTTGGCTTCGATTCTGCGTTCCGCAGGTGGCTTGACCGCACTATACACTGACCAGGGAGTCTCGCCTCCCAATCCACTGTGAGGATTCTCGCCATACATCTTGCGGATATAGAAGCCGATCATCTGCATGGCTTCCTCCAGAGTGGGAGGACTCGCTTCATACATCTTCTTAGCCCACTTCTCGTTGCGCATCAGCGTGGCAGGTTTATCGGCCACTGATGCACCCCGGAAGCTGCTGATGAAGCGTTCAAACTGTTCCTGGAAGGTCTTGAAGAACCGCTCGATGATCTTGGCTTTGGCATTGTAGCTTTCGGCGAAGGCCACTTCGATACCGAGTCTGGGGAAGATACCCGCCAGGTCATTGGTGAGATCGTGATCCTGCCATTTCTCATTGAACAGCTTTGACCGGAAGGCCTTGCCATTATCGAGATAGACATACTTGGGAACTCCACCCCAGTTGAGGAAGGCGTTTCTAAAGGCGATCTGGATGTGCTGGCTATCCTCGGTGAAGGCGAGCGTGGCTCCCACCGGATAGCGGCTTGCCCAGTCCAGCACCATGATCATGGTCATGCGTTGGGCTTTCCCGGTCCTGGGATTGATGATATCGAAGGCCAGGGTATGTCCATCGGCTACCCAGACCTGACCGACTTTCATTAGATCGTTTTCTCGTTTGATGGTTTTGACGATCTCTTCAGCCACTGCTTTGCTGCCTTGCCTGGCCTGAGTCCAGACTGCCGGATTGTTATGCATATAGTCTTCGCACCAGCGTCTGAGGGTCGGGATCGAACTGGGTGATTCCAGTGATCCCAGTCTGGCATAGCTCTTAAGGGTCACGATGGCGGAGCCGATCTTGATCTTCTGGGGTGAGAGGAGCAACTTCATCAGGAAGTGCTGTTCCAGATAGCTAACCTTGCGGCCCCGGGTCTGGTTCTTGCCTTTGTGGATCAAAGCGAACATATCTCGGTTGCTTTCTGTGTACTTCTCCACCCATAACCTTAATGTGCGTTCCTGGCGTTCTCCCTTGATCGCTTTCAATTCTGGCACCAGGAGTCCTTCATTGTATTCTTTGGCGATCAGTTTCCACTCTTCCAACTTGGCATCGGTCTCTGCCAGGCGGTTGAGCACCGTCTCGCAGAACAGGGAGTGGTGTTGAGCCTCCACCATGCAGCTGAGCAGTTCCTTGCTTTCTGGTTCCAAGTCAATTTCTGGTAGCGATTCTGCTGGATCGACTTGGGCTGCCGCTGCTTCGATCTGTTCAGTGATAGATAGCGGTTCACTCACTTGAGGCTCCTTTTCCTTATATATGGGAGGGGCTGCCTTCTCTTGGGGAAACTTGGTTACCAATTCCAGAGGCACCGGTTCACCCGTCTTGGAATCGTGAGGTATGATCATGATCTGGCCTCCGGCTTTCACAGCCGCATAGAACTCAGCATAGTTCTTAGCATAGTTCTCCATGTCGATCATGTCATACATGTCATCAATCTTGTCCATGCTCCACCTTCTTATCCTTACTATATGAGATCACGAACAGGCTTCCGGGTTGGCAACCCTCGAGTCGGATGCGCTCCTTCTGCAGATAGACAGGCTGCTCTCCGCGTTTGCGGCAATAGGCCTTATCCCTGTCCACCAACTCCTGGCCTGATATAATAAAGAGCTTGCTGATGCGGTAGCTCCCGCTCTCAACAATGCGTTTAACTGCGATAAACGATCCGTCTGCGACCATCCGCCTGATGGTCTTAACCGATTTGCCATACAGGGCAGCTACCCGGGCGAGGGGTAGCCATAAGACTTGAACTTCCTTCTCCATTACGTAACCTTCCAGATTCAGAAAACCACTTGGACATTTTTCCGAAAAACCACTTGGACAAATTCCCGTGCTAATTTCAAAACCACTTGGACAAATTCGGGAACCACTTGGACATTTTTCGGAGCACTTGGACAAAAATTCACAAAGTGCAGTGGCATTATGACCGGAAGCTATACGCAGAAAGAGACGCGGGCTGTTTTGTCCAACTGGTTGGTCAAATAAAACCACTTGGACATTTTTGGCAGTGCAGTCTGAACAACTGCTTCTAATCCGCTTTTTTGCACTCATTCTAACCTCCATTACGTTAGTATATGGGGTGCTAACTTCCATACCGGCAATATATTGGGAAGTCCTTTCTGCTATCCGGCGGAAGAATCCGCCAAGTATTTTCAGGTCTCCAATCTTGCCGGCGTAAACGCCATTGAGAATCACCTTGCTTTAAAATAATCATTGACACATCTATGGGGTACATTTAGCATGTTCCGTAGCTATTGTGATAACCGCATGGTTATTGTCAATGACAATCTTATACAATAGGAGTGATTATGGCCACCAAGGAGATTGGAGATCGACTGTTAAAGGTAATGAAAATGATGAGGTTAAAGAACTATGAGTTCGCCGAAAAATTTCATCTCTCACCCGTTACTTTATCCCGTTATAAGTCCGGACTTAGGCTTCCGGAATCTAACTTTCTGATCGCTTTAGCGAAGGCTCAAGTCAATGTAAATTGGTTGCTCACAGGCGAGGGCACCATGCAGATTGTGAAGGATTTCGATGGCTGGATGAAGGAGAGATTGGAACAGAAGCTCAAGGTTGTAGATAGCCGCACTGGGCTAATCGAAGCTCCTACAATAGATTATATTCGCACTGTGAACTTCACTATTCATGGCGAAATATCCGCCGGCCCCAGAGAACACGTCGAGGACTTCCGGCGTTTGGGCGAGAGCGTAGAGATACCGAGAAGTCTCGTGCCCGGGAACACTGATAAATACATGGCTTTCAGGGTTAACGGCCATAGCATGGAACCCAATATCATGCATGAGGACATCGTGCTGCTCATGCAGACCTACGACTGGGAATTTGCCAATGGAAGAGTGGGAGCGGTAAGAGCTGGCGATGGGGTCACACTTAAGAAAATCATCCTCGATCCCAAGAATAGTCGTGTTATCTTGCAACCATTTAACTTGGACTATGACGTCCAGATTTTAGACGCAGATCAGGGTGACGATGCATTTCTGATTGGTGTTTTGTCACTTCAGTTGCGGCTTTTTGATGTTCGCCATTGACGAGGCAAACCCGCAAAGTCCAAAACCAGTCCGAAATCGGCTCAATTTGCAATAATCACTGATACAAAAGCGTCCAAATACGTCCAAAGAACCACTTGGACAGGTCTGTAACCAGTCCTATTTATCTCCGCACCTCATAAAGCGTTATCCCCATTTGTCCAAGTGATACTCGCTTGCAACTTTGGGTGAGACTTTATACCCAAATTTTGCGAATAATCGGGAACAACGCTCTTGCTTGCATTACGCAACTATTACGCCATCAATACGCATCTCACCCGTAGTAACGGCGCAATTATAGCGTAATGGTAGCAAGGAAGTGGTGAGTAGGGGCTATGTTACAGTGTTTTGCTTTAGAAATAGAGAATATTTGAATATTTCTGTTTAAAACCACAGAGAAAAGCAGAGAAAAGCAGAGAAAAGACTATGGAAACTGCGTTTTCGCCACTGGTTATCAAAATTCACCCATGTAATCGTAGGGGCTTTTTTGCGCTCGCCCAAGGTAGCCGAATACTCATTTTCATGTAAAATAGAGAATATTTGAACATTTCTGTTTAAAACCACAGAGAAAAGCAGAGAAACATCCATGAAAACTGCGTTTTCATAGTCTTTTCTCTGTTTTTCTCTTCCTAACTCTGCTTTTCTCTGCTTTTCTCTGTGGTTTAAATTCATCCTTTGAAGCTACCACTATCTATGCAACAAAACACTATAAATACGTTGTTTAGTCCACTTACCACTCACCACTTACCGCTTTCTCGCCAAACTCCAGGTAAAACTCGGTTTGGGGTGAGAAATCGTAAAACTCCCAATAATAGCTATTTCCTTCCTGTCTGGGCTTGGGAAAAGGCAGCTTTGTAAGCTCAAGCTCCGGGTTTACGTTCAGCATATAGGAAGCAAATTGCAGTGGTTTGCCCCAGGCATTGGCAGTAGTGATGATGTAAGAGGCGTAATTCCCAAGTAGTTCCTGCCGGTAAACTATCCGCAAAATGCAGAAGTGCTGCCCCGGCATATTTAGTTGAAAGGCAAAACTGCCCTTGCTTTGATGCAGCATCTTGCAGGAGGCAAGGCTATCGCCATCTGCAAGTTCCAGCTTTAGTACTGTAGGAATAAGGCACAGGCTGTCCTGAGGAATGGGGAAAAATATGGTTTGTGAGATAGCCTCTGCGCGGTAATTGGCAAAATGATACAGCCCATCCAGCTCCCAAGAGCCTTTATCCAGGCTAAAAGATAGCTCCTCGGCTTCGAAACTGAGAGCGCTGAGGTTTATCCCGGACAATGCCATCATTAACAAAAGAAGGCACTTCGCCCACATTGGGGAGAAGTGCCTTTTTCTGCCATTTGGGTAAAAGTGCAGGGGCTGTATTTTGTTCATTATTGGCTCATTTTACAGCAGTTGTTAGGCAAATTTGGAAGTAATCTCCTCCATTCCCGGCAAACGATAAACTTTGAACTGATCAATGCGAATAGTGGGATCGGAAGCAAATTCGATCTGATCGCGATAGCTTACAAAATCCTCATTGTGTTGATTGATATGGGTAAGCAGATCGGGGTTAACTACGATGCGCAGGGTTTTATCTTTTATAAAGTAATCGCTGCGTCCCAACCAGCGGTAAATCCGCATGGTAACTGCATCTTTGCTGATCACACGGCCGCTGCCATTGCAAAAGGGGCAGGGATCGGAGAAATTGGCTATCAACGTGCTGCGCATGCGTTTACGAGTAACTTCCACCAGCCCAAGCTCGGTGAAGGAGTAAACCTTGTTCTTGGCACGGTCGCGGCGCAAGCCTTTTTTTAGCATTTCCAGCACTTCGGCTTTGTATTTTTCATCCACCATGTCGATAAAATCAATTACGATCACGCCAGAGAGATCACGCAGACGGATTTGACGTGCAACCTCTGCTGCTGCTTCCAGATTGGTTTTGCGCACAGTTTCGTCATAATGGGTCTTGCCGGTAAAACTGCCGGTATTGATATCGATGGCTACCAGCGCTTCGGTTTGTTCAATCTTCATGTTGCCACCGCTTGGTAAGTAAATGCGGCTATGCAGCGTGGTTTCGATCTTTTTTTCTATTGCCCAGGCATCGAAAATGGGGGAATCCTCTTTATATATTTCCACATTTTCCACCAGGTCTGGCGAAATATCTTCCAACTGCGAGATAATGCTGCGGGCAAAGGCTTTATCATCTATCACCAATCTGTCCACGTGTTCCCCAAAGAGATCGCGGATCAGATAGTTTTCCAGGGCGTTTTCTTCAAACACACACACCGGTGGCTTGGCGAATTTTAGCTGTTTATCGATAAGGCGCCAGGTTTTTGCCAGTGCTTTATATTCGTTGCGGAAATCTTCTTCGTCGCAACCTTCTGCTTCGGTGCGTACAATCAGCCCATAAGTGGGGTCTTTGATGCTGGAGAGGATGTTGCGGATGCGGGTGCGCTCTCCCTGCGAGTAAATCTTGCGGGAAATAGCGATCTTGTTTTTATTGGGGAATAAAACCAAGTACTTTCCCGGAATGGAAATCTGGCCGGTAAGCCTGGCACCTTTGGAGCCGATGGGTCCTTTATGCACTTGCACCACAATCTCTTGTCCGGGTTTCAGCAGTTTGCCAATTTGGGATGAATCGGCAGGATTCACTCTGGCGCGGGGTTTATCGTTCTCGAATACGTCCAGGAAATCCATCACGATATCGCTGTAATGCAGAAACGCGGTGCGTTCCAGCCCGATTTCGATGAAAGCGGCACCCATTCCAGGCAGCACATCCTTCACCAATCCTTTGTAAATGTTTCCCACGGGGTTCTGTTTGTCGCGACGCTCCACAAAAAGCTCTACGAGGCGGTTATCTTCAAGCACGGCAACCCGTTTTTCCAAGGGGTGCACGTTCACGATGATTTCGGTGTTAAAACTATCTTTTTTCATGTTAATCCAATTTATAAGGCATAAGGTAATGCCACTCTCCGGTGGCGGGGATTGCACGCATGGCGCGTTCCAGCTCTGCTGCGGGATCGGTAGATAAGCGCAATGCTTGTTTCATTTTCATAAAATCTGATTCTTTAAGCATATCAAAAAATGTGGTTTTTTCGGGGAAATTAACTGCGCTGTATTTTTTGCAATTAACCATGTTTGCAGCTTTGGCAATGGCTGTTTCCAGGCTGCCAATTTCATCTATCAGGCGGTTTTGTTTCGCTGCTGAGGCACTAAAAACTCTGCCTTCAGCAACGGAATCGATGGTTCCTGTTTCGTACTTACGGGCGGTGATAACTCTGGCTTTAAACTCATCGTAGGTACCTGTGGAGCTGCGCTTTAAAGATTCAAGCAGTGCGGGGTCATAGCTCTCGAACAGATTGAAAGCACCGGCAAATTTACCGTGCTTTAGGGTTTGTGTGCGCAGTCCTAATTTCTTGCCCAAGCCTTCTGTTTCAGGGAGCATCATGATCACCCCGATGGATCCTGTAATAGTAGCTTCATCGGCAATGATATAATCGCCTGCACAAGAGATGTAATAACCTCCGGAAGCAGCGACTCCACCCATAGAAATAACAATGGGCAGGTCTTTCTTCAGCTTCATAAGTTGCTGATAAATCTTTTCGGATTCCAAAGCACTACCACCAGGGCTGTTGATGCGTAGCACCACGGCTTTCACACCTTTATCCTTGCGGATATCTTCGATAATTTTCTTCACTTTAGCAGCGCTGATCAGCGAATTTCCTGAAAAGTCATTACCGGTGCTGGGGCTAATTTCTCCAGTAAGGTAAACCACTGCGATTTTGTCCTTTTGCTCATCCACTTTGGCTGCTGCGTAGTCGGCAATGCTGATAAAGCAGTCATCATCCAGCTTCAGCTTAGCCAGCATGTCTTCGCGGTTCATGGGGTAATCAATCAGCTTTAAGGCTTTGGCTTTTGTGGCAGAAAGGAACAAATCGTCTCGGGTTTCAAAAACTGCCGTTATCTCGGGGATGCTGATTTTACGTCTTTGGGCAATTGCAGCCAGTAACAAGGTATAACGGTCTTGCAAAACGGCATCGATATTATCTCTGGTGCCGGGGCTTAGCGAGGTTTGCGAATACGGCTCACCGGCTCCCTTGTAGGCTCCGGATTGCAGAACGTGCATTTTAATGCCCAGTTTGTCCAGCATCTCTTTATAGAACATCAAATTGGTGGCTACACCTTCCAGAACAAGTCCCGCCGACGCAGATGGTTCCAGATAAATATCGGAGGCGAAAGATGCCAGCAGGTAATCTGCTTGCGTTAAGTAATCTCCATAAGCTACTACCTGCTTACCAGATTTCTTAAATTCTGTGATGGCAAGGCCAAGTTCGCTGAGGGACGGATAGCTAATCTGGATAAACTTCGGTTCAATCAGCATGCCTTTGATACGTTTGTCTGTTGCGGCTGCACGGATTTTGCTTGCCATATCCTCAACGCTGTTCTGGCTGCTGCCAAACCATTTGAGCGATTCCATTTCACTATAATCGGATACTGCTGCACTTGGGTTTACTCGCAACCAAGCATTGGCAGGGATTTTTGGGGAGGACACTTTTCCAGTACCAATAGTGGACACAAAACCAATGATAAAGGCGACAATAATGGCGAGGGGGAAAATGAGACAGCCCCAAAGGAGGGCTTTGTTCTTGCTCATAAGAAACTCCTTAAAATAGGTGATAGGTAACAGGCAACAAGTATCAATTTAAGATAACCTGAACTCTGCATCCATAAACCTAAAACTAAACACACAGGAGGCCACAGCAGGGAAAAAAGTGGCGGAGATGTAGGGATTCGAACCCTAGGTACGCTCACACGTACACACGATTTCCAATCGTGCTCCTTCAGCCAACTCGGACACATCTCCACGTGAGTTGTTCCCAATCTTTTCAGTGACCGCTTTCTGTCAAACATTATTAGTGACGAAAGTGACGAAACCCAGTAAATATCATCGTAATACCCAGCTCATTACAAGCTTGGATGCATGCCTCATCGCCTTTTGATCCACCGGGTTGGATCACGGCTTTGATGCCATGAGCAGAAATTGTATCAATTGTATCCCGATAGGGAAAAAAGCCATCGGAAGCACAAACTGAGCCTTGTAAATTATGCCCATATTTGGCTGCTTTCCAGATTGCCAGCGAGGTGGAATCGATACGCGAAGTCTGGCCTATACCGAAGCCCAATACCTGATCTTCACGGCAAAGCACAATAGCATTGGATTTCAGGATAGATACGGCTTTCCAGCCAAACAGTAAAGCCTTCAGCTCCTGCGGAGTAGGTTGTTTTTCGGTAACAACCGTCCAGGCAGAAGCAGGTTCGTTATTCAAATCCCACTCCTGAGCCAGATACCCCCACTGCAAGGTTTTAATTTCCAAAGCGTTAAGCGGTTTTGTAAGTTCTGTGGGGTTATAGCCGATTAAGCGCCGGTCTTTCTTCTTTTGCAGCATTTCCAGCACTCCTGGCTCGAAAGCCGGAGCAATAATAATTTCGGTGAAAACCTTGTTAATCTGGCTTGCTGTTTCGCTATCCAGGCTGCGGTTTACCACTACAATTCCCCCAAAAGGAGCTATAGTATCGGTGGCAAATGCTTTGCCATAGGCTTCGGACAGGCTGTTGCCACTTCCTATTCCGCAGGGGTTACAATGCTTGATGATAATGACAGTAGGCTCGTTAAACAGCCTGATGGCTTTTAAAGCAGCA
>JAVEUB010000348.1:0-2607 GCA_034005785.1 Cloacimonas sp. (SeqCode)
GTGGAGTAAATAGGAGCGTTCAGGTATACGTAAATGGTGCATTATTGTTCGATGCCTCTTTGCCAAACAGGACATTGTATCCTAATATAATCACCCTTGAGCACCTAAACAAGAGAAACAATTCAATAGGGGCTTCTTTTAACGGATACTACGCCCATGGGGCGACTTGGCTCAAAGCGTTAAGCGTGTCTGAAATCAATGATGTAATAAAGACCATCAATTACGAGTATGGGCTTACTAACCCACTCATAGAGGCATAATGGCAAGTAACCAAACATCACCGAAGATAACGGGAAAGACCGTCGAGGAAGTACGCCGTTCAGCCGAAGTAGCGATACAGCAGTTATGGGCGCAAGTGAATAAACTTATAGACAACACAGGCAAGTCAGACGTTGGTGATCGCAACCAAGAAAGCGGAGACGTTGGCATAAGACTTGTTCAAACCAAAGATGAATACTTTATAGAAGCAAGGTTCAGGGATGGCTGGGCCAGACTCACTACATCATTGACACCATTAACAAAGAAGGATTAGTATGGCTTACAACGATTACTACAACACTAACCCTAGTGGCGCTGGCGGTGGGTACATAAGCATGCTGGAAGGCTATGCTAAGAACTATATGGATCCCAATAGCCAGTACAACAAAGGGCAGTACAACCAGTTTAAACAGATGGGAACTGACAATGCAGCAATGCAAGGACAGCAAGGTATGCGTATGCAAGCTGCTGGGCAGAACCCATTTGCTAACGAACAGTATAGGGCTGCTATGTCAGATGCTACTGGGCAAGCACACAATGCTTATATGCAGCAGAACCAGCAGAGTCAGCAACTAGGCACAGGCATGCTAGGCATGAGCATGCAAGCACGTATGCAAATGGCACAACAGGCTCAGCAGCAAGAACAGTGGGATGCAGAACAGAAGCAACAGAAGAAAGGACAATGGATGGGCTTAGGTGGCACATTGCTTAGTGCAGCTCTTATGGGGCCAATGGGTGGCATGGCTGGCAAGGGCATTGGCTCTGCATTCAAGTATGTGTTTGGCAAGAAACCAACTCACGGCCCTACCCTTGGGCCAGAGACTGCCTTGCAAGCCTATGGCAACTCAATGAGTGATCCATATAGCACTCAGGGATGGTCTCCGTTTATTGGCCCACAACAGAACATTGGAAGCGACCAATATGATACGTCTGGATGGAATCCCTATGCTGGCTTTGGGCCTAGTCAATATGCTCCTCGGCAATCTTTTGACTGGAGGCAGTAATGGCATTTTATAATTGGGGAGAACAAGTCAGTAATAGCTTCATGAATATGTTGGCTATGAACCAACAGAAGAAACTAGAAGAGAAGCGTAATCAATTTGAACAGCAAAGACTTGGTATGGCAGAGAAAGAACTGAAAGATACTATGGATACCAATGCATTGCAGAGACAACAATCAGAACAAGCAATGGCATGGCAAAAGCAACAGATGAATGACTACAATAGAGTCCAAGGATACAAACAGACTCTTGGTGACTATGATATGACACTTGACAATACCTATAACCCAACTAAGATGTCCAATGAGCAATACGAAGCTCTTGGTGGATACAATGCGTCAGAGGTCAGGGGTAATTATAATGCATGGGATGCAGACAATAACAAGTATGTGCCAACTGAGTTCTATGCCCCTGGGTCTTCCTTCCTTGGTATCTTAGCTCAGAATAACGCTACTGCTGAACAAAATGCCAGTCTATGGAGTGCTAATGAGGCACAGAGGCTAAGAGAGTTAGAAGTCAACAATTCAAAGAAATATCAAGACAGCTCACTTGGATTACAGGCACGACAATACAAGGATGCAAAAGACGCACTTGATCTACAGAACAGAAATGATGCATACTCGAAAGTTGAGAGTGGGGCTCAGACAGATCCATTCATACTAGCCAATACATATCTTGGTAGCAATGGGCAGTTGTATATAACCAGCCTAAAACCGATGGCTGGAGAATCACAAACAGCATTCGACAAGAGAAACAATGCGCATCTCGCAAGTGTAAGAACCAAGCTTAATGAGCAAGCTGCAATGATAGGTCAGTCAAGGTCTCTTCTGGACTCTGCAATAGTATCTGGGTTTGGCAAGAAGATTGCGGCCAGTACGCAAAAGAAGAATACTAGTATGCAACTTGAAAGCGATAGTATAACCAAAAAGAACTGGAAGCAGAAACTAGATTCTAATACAATAGCATTGCTAATGAAGAATGCAAGAAGTCTTGTAGGTGGGCCTAACAACAAGTATGCTAAAGAGATAAAGAAGTTGAAGAACTTTAAGGCATTGCAATCTGCTGGCATAGTCGACGCAGACGGCAATTTCAAAAAGAACATTTTGCAAAGCGTTTGGGGGATGTAATGATTACATTAGGCGGACAACAGCCAAATAACAACCAATCAATACTTGATAGACTACAGGCTCTGCAAATACAAGGCGGTATAGTAGGAGCACAGGAACAGCTGGATGCACAGAATAAGCTGGCTGAACAAAAAGCAATGCTTGCGTCTATGGCACAGAGATACATAGAAACCCCAGAAGCATTCAATGATATGGAAGCTGCATATATCAAACAAGCTGCT
>JAVEUB010000349.1:0-2588 GCA_034005785.1 Cloacimonas sp. (SeqCode)
TCGCTCCAGCGAAATCCCGATCCGGGTACAATCGGGTCGGGATTTTTTCTGTACATGTTGTAAGCAATGCAATGCCCGGATGGTGGAATTGGTAGACACGTTGGACTTAAAATCCAATGAACATTGCGTTCGTGCGGGTTCAATTCCCGCTCCGGGTACCTGAATTCAATCAAAAGCCCTGACAGAGTACTCTGTCAGGGCTTTTGTTTTGTGGAAAAATGTTGAGTTTTTTCAATTTTCCGGGAAGAGCGGCTCGTTACCTTGCCGCTCCCCCACAGAACCGGACGAACGGGTTTCCCGCATCCGGTTCCTCCTAAATCGGTTTCGCTAATTACCCGCTCTGCTATCAGCAACTCGTTCGATGACATTTTTCCCATGTCTCTGGTACACTAAATGTTTCAAAGTTACTGCCCCGATTTAAGGCATCCCACAAAGGGGTGTTCTCACCATGTTTCCCCTTCCCTACTCACTGGCTTTCTTGGGACTGATTTCCCAGCTTTCTATCGGTACTATGGGGATGCTAAGACTGCCTTCTTCCTTCTCCTTCCCTTCGATTTCTCTCGGTAGGGATACCACTTACGGTATTTCAATTGTTCTTGCACGCCCTGAAGGTTAATACTTCAACATTGATCAGCTTTCGAAGCTATCGCAATACCTTTATTATTCGCTGTTTACGCTTCATGCCATCATTTCTGATGACTATGCAAAACTCGCTTCCGGTGGTCGACCTCCCTTTCCGGGTTCGGCTTCTCATCCGAACTGGCTTGGCTAAAAGGTGTTTCATTATGTCAATACGCCTCTAAATCCCCACCTTATGGACTTGCACGGCGCAACAGGAGTTCGGAGATTGCATAAATGTGGGTGGTGAAATTGGTATGGTTACCCACAGTACCCTTTCAACTCACTCACGCAAAAGCGCAGCGGCGCTGTTTATCCAGCCGAGTTTTTCCATCGCCCACGTGCCGATAAGTATGGCTTCGGCGGCGTTGTTGTTGGTAACGACAGTTTTTTGGTTACTAATTTTTTGGATGATGATGCCGGCATAACGCACAGCATTTTCTTTGGCCTGTGAGCCTTTGCGTTGTTCGCGGCTGAGCAGCAGCGAGTGGCGCCACGCTTCGGCCATAATATGCAGCACTTCGATGTTTCGTTTTTCGAGATAGGAATCCCACAGCTTAAGCAATGGCCCGCCACCTTCTATCACGATGTAAGTGATATCCTCTTCCAGGCCAACGATCCATGGGATGGCTTTGCGCAAACGCGCCTTATTGCCAAAGTTCTGCGACCTATGCCACAACAGCCGTCCCTCGGAGCTGAACAACGCCAGCCCCGTTTTTACACCCAGATCGACTGCTAAAAGAAATTCCAAGGTTTGTTTTTGAATGTTAATACCCTCAAAAATAACGGAAACGACAGAACAAATGAATTTTCAAACAACAATCAAATATTCATCATGTCACCCCTTAGGGGTTAAAATGTGAATTCCGACCAATCTATAATCATTTCACTCCTTCGGGGTTTGCCTGTGCTTCTGCTTTCAAATCACTATTTATCTTTGAAATATTTCAGACGCACGGCCCATTTTCATCATTTCTATCTCAGACGCACGGCCGCTACGTTTCGTCATTTCAGACGCACGGCCGTGCGTCTCTACGTTCTTTTTACTGATTTACCCGCCTGGCGCGGTGGAACGGCTTTTCGCGATCGAACAGAAAACGATACGTTACATGTGTTTTGCCAATGTGCGCACCAATCTGTTCTGCCACTTTCATCATCGATGGATTAAAATCACCAATCCAGTTCATCTGAAGATCGTTGTATCTAAAATCCGGCTGTTCTATAATTCTTTCAAACGATCGTATCAGGCCTGCCTCCAGGCCTTTCCCGTGATGTTCGGGTACGATGCCGAAAATACGACCTATGACGCGCGTGCACGAGTGGCGAACCTTCAGATGATACAGCAGTCGCAATTTGTTGATGAGATGAAGTTTACCGCTAAAATGCCGTGTGATTTGGTATAAATCGGGCATCATGATAAAAAATGCCACCGGTTCGCCGCGGAAATAGGCATAGTGCACCAGACGTGTATCCATGATCGGGCGCATCTTTTTGAGCAGTAGTCGCGCGTGGGCTTTGCTGATTTTTTTTACACCCGGAAACCGCGCCCAGCCTTTGTTGAAAATGATCATAAAGTCTTCGGCAAACTTGTCGTTGTTTTTCCAGGTGATGGTTCGGAAACTGTAATCGGGATTGCCGCCGATGCGGTCAGCTTTTTCCCGCATTACGGGGTCAATCCCTTCCAGGCTAAGCGGGCGGCGATAGGTGTATTGATTGAAATAATTTTGAAAGCCGTAACCTTCAAAGAGCTTTTGGTAATAGGGCGCATTGTAGGGCATGTTGTAGATTGGCTCCTCGAAGCCATCAACAAGACAGCCCCAGAAGCTGTCGCGCTCGCCAAAGTTGATGGGGCCGTCTATGGCTTCCATGCCTTTGGTGATGAGCCACTGGCGGCAGGTATCGAAGAGCTGGTTGGCTACCGCCTGATTGTCGATGCAATCGAAAAAGCCCAATCCGCCGGTGGGTTGGTC
>JAVEUB010000076.1:0-10299 GCA_034005785.1 Cloacimonas sp. (SeqCode)
GGCACTTTCGTAGGACAAATACAAGGGCATATCCCCCACCAGAGACACACTGCACTTAGCCAGCACTTCCCTGAATGCAGATATCTGCTCTCCCAGCATAGCCTGAGACGCAGCGCGCATTTTCATATATTCGCTGTGTTTTTCCCACAATGAGGCAAACAAAGCATCCGAATATTGGCGGTGCTCTTCATTCCATTGGTACCAAGCACTGTCTCCATAGATGCGGATCAAACACAAAAAAGCAAGATAAGGTTTTAGGGTGCTTGCCTGGCTTGCGATAAATGCACTTACATCGTTGGTTAGCATCCAGTTAGTAGCAGCAATGGATAGTAATTTATCCTTAGCCTTGTAAACACTTTCATAAAATATAGTATCA
Source organism: Cloacimonas sp. (SeqCode) (assembly GCA_034005785.1). Lineage (GTDB taxonomy): Bacteria > Cloacimonadota > Cloacimonadia > Cloacimonadales > Cloacimonadaceae > Cloacimonas. Next base: position 377 of record JAVEUB010000076.1, read on the forward strand.
CCAGAAGGCAGCTTGGCATCGTTCAAGACTTGATGGTTGATATAACCATTTTGATAGAGCAATTCAGGGCTAATTAGATAAGGAGAAAAAGCAAAAGCCGAAATGGGATTGTAGGGTGAATTGCCGTATCCGCAGTGGTTGATTGGTAATATTTGCCAGTACTTATGACCTTCGGATTGTAAATATTCAGCAAATTTATATGCCGCAGGCCCAAAATCGCCTATGCCATACTCTGTGGCCAAAGAACTGATATGGAGTAAGATTCCTGTTTCGCGCAAAATCAGGCTTCCAAACACTTAAGCAAGCAGGTGGTAAGCAAGATTGGCGGTTCGGCCACGGTGAGCTTGTATTGCGCGTCTGTTTCCAGCAGAATAGCCATAATGCTCTCTAAAGATTTTATACTGTAGTTACTGGCAAATTCCAGATATTCCCTTCTTTGGGTATTAAATACCTCTTGCATGTGCTTGGTAGAAATCTCGGAATCGGAATAACGTGCCTTGCGGAGAAGCTGAATGCGCCACAAAGTGGTGTAAAACTTGTTGAAATGAAAGAACACCTGTAAGTGTTCCCATTCGGCGAAAAGCATTTTTTCCATGGCTTCAATGGCTTGTTTTGCCTGTTTACGTCCCAAAGCCCGATAGAAATCGATAAGTGTGCCGGTGCGAGTGGTTTCCAGACTTTTCATTACATCTTTTTCACTAATCTGATTGCGACCATGGCTTATCAAATCCAGCTTGGTAAGCTCGTTTGCAGCGTTGTAATAATCCAGCTCGATGCGGTTCAGAAATTCTTCTTTAGCCCTGGGTGTCATAGTTTTGTTTATGGTTCCCAGTTTACTATCCAGCCAGGCACGTATTTCTCCTCCCCAACGTGGAACATCGCAGGAAACTTGCATTGAGCCAGCTTTAATTTTCTTCCAGGCGGTGAAGCGAATGTCTATCTTTTCTACAACAACCACGACACTTTGAATCTCGCTGGGGGCGTCAAAATAATCACCCAAAGTTTCCAGCTCTTTCTTAGCCAGCTTTTCCGCATTGCGGATGATGATTAGCTTTGCTGATGAAAATATGGAGAAAGTATCCAGTTGCTCTGCCAGATCAGCGCTTTTCACGCTATCACCATACACAATGAAGGTATCTATGCTGTCCAGTTTGCGAAGCGTTCCTTTGATGATGTCCAAAACAAGATCGGAAAGATAAGCATCTGTGCCGGTTAACAGATATGATTTGCCAAGTTTTACCGCAGCAGACGAGAAATTTAACGCGGAAGGAATTGTGGATTCGTTCATAAGCCGAAAGCAAGTAAGGTGAGGCAAAGAAAGCCAATGAACCAACAGTAATAGGCAAAATACTTCAAGCGACCCATTTCAATGAGCCTAATGAGGAAAGCTATCACCAGTAAACCAACGATAAATGAACTAACCATGCCACCCAGATAACTGATAATCTGGCTTTTATCCAGATGCGCAAATGCCTTTATTTCGCTTGCATTAGCCCCCAGGATAGCAGGAATGCTAAGTAAAAAGGAAAATCGAGCTGCATCTTTGCGTTTAACGCCGGTTGCTAATGATGCACTAATGGTGGCTCCCGAACGGGAAATACCAGGCAGAATTGCTATTCCTTGCGCCAAACCGATGATGATACTGCGCATAAAACCCATGTTTGAGGCAGGAATGCCACGTTCTTTGAAATAATCGGACACAAACACAAGGCAGCCGGTAACCAGCAGCAAAAAAGCTACCACAATGGGCATATCATACACGTTTTTGAATAGTTTACCAAAAAGCCCATAGACTACACCTGTGGCGATAGTGGCAATAATAAGGTAAAGAATCAAATTGCGGTTTTCGCGGTGAGTTTCGCGTTTAACCGTGTTTCCCCAGCTAAAGACAGATACCACTAAGTCCCACAAAGTCTTATGGAAAAAGACAAAAACTGCAAAAAGTGTACCCAAGTGCAAGAATAACTCGAAAAGAATATTCTGGCTCTCGCCCAAATCAAAGAAATGTTGGGTTAGGACAAGATGGCCAGAGCTGCTAACCGGAATAAACTCCGTTAAGCCCTGTAGAATACCAAGTATAACGGCTTGGATGAAATTCATAATACTATACCTTTCTCTTTTCTGTGCAGCAGATTGCGGCTAAGCTATAGCAATTCAGGCACATTATAATGACCAATTTGAGATAATGGAACCACGGTGAAACCTGCTGCCTTAAGCCTTGAAATGAAGGTTTTCAAATATTGTAGCTTTTCCTTACTATGGCAATGGGTAATGGCAATCACGTTGTTTCTGGTGGCAGACAAATCTATAATCTGGGCTAATTTGGCATTTAGATTAGCTGTGCTGATATTGGGAGAATCTAAAAATATGTCGTTGCGATAAGCTTTAAGATGCGCTTTCTGGGCTATTGAATAGGCTACGGATACATTGGAAGTGCGGCTGTCCAGGAAAAACATATTGTGTTTCTTCAGAGTAGTCATCACCGAGCGCATCAAATCTTCATCGGTAGTTGCCAGGCTACCCATGTGATTGTTGATACCCTTGCAATCGGGCAATTGTTTGATGAAGTGGTTTAACAGTTTGTCTATTGTCCCCTCATCGTATTGCATAAAGATTGCGTTTTTACCGGGGTTTATTTTGGGGTAGCCAATTGGCTCCATAGGCACGTGTATAATTGTTTCACGTCGCATCGCAGTAGCCCTTTCCATCGTAAGCACGCTGTTCTTTTCATCAGGGAAAATAGCGAAACAAACGTTTTTGTCCACAGCCAAAAAGCCATCAAGCAAATCTCCCCCAATAGCGCCAAAATCATCTACCACAATGGCAATCGTTCGGGGATTCTTCTTTTCAGCGTATAGCTTTTTATCGTAGTAGATATCGATGATGTATTTGTTGCGGTCATGGCTGGAGCTAAAGATCAGGCTTTGTTTGGCTGTGCCTTCGATACCCTTGATCAGTTTACCACCGCCTCGCTCAAGCTCGCCCTTAAAGATCATGTTAGCATAGATAAGATCCATGCTGGAACGATCTATCGGCACAGAATAGGTGATAGTGTCTGCCTTTTTGCGGCGGCGATAAAACGTTTTGTTGATGCCCAACTTATCGATGGCACCCTTGATGTAAACTTCCAAATCTACCACTACCGGTTGCACAACAGGCTCAGCTTTGCTTTTTTTAGCCTGTTTAGCTGGTTTATGTGAGGCAGTAGCGCTGCTTTCGGGCTTTTTATCAGCATGTTTTTTATGGTTTTGCTTTTTACTGGCTATCTTCTTGTTAGCGTGCTTCTTCTTCGTTTGCTTTTTATCCTTATGCTTAGCAGCAACTGTTGGCTCCTCGTTAGCATAGCTTTTATTATTAGTTTCCGGCGGTAGAGGCTCTCTGATCAGAAACCAGAGCGCAAAAACTGCTGCTACACCTGCGAGCAAGTAAAGCCCCAAAGATGATTTCTTTTTGCTGCGTCGCACCCGGACAGGAGTCTTTTTTTTCGCTTTCGGCATTAGATTTGTCCTTCTTCAAGAGGTATGGTAGTTTGTTTTGTTTGCGCTGCTTTCAGTTGGATAGGATTGAACATCTGGATAAATTGCTTAATCCAATAAATAAGCGGATAAAACAGGAGGTTGGAAAGTACAAAAGCCAACAACAGCACTCCCACATTTACAAAGATGTCATCTACATGCATAAATGGCAACAACTTCAAACGTAAATCCAAGCCTGTATAAGCAGATATGCCTTCCATAACAGGAATTATTGCGTAGTTTATCAGCAGCAAATACAAACGCACTGCTGCATATACAACCACCAGGATAAATGCACTGTAACGGACAAAAGCGAGTTTATTGATTCGCACCCAACTGTGTAAAGCTCGATATGCACGGTTACGTCCATAACTTCTTAAGTAGTAAGGCTTAAGCCACACATTAAGCAGATAATGATAGGCAATAAGCAGTGCCGTGTACAGCTTAAACAACAGATACATAGTGGTTTTAAGCGTTCCGGTGATACCGTAAAAGTAAGCCACAAAACCAGATATGGCATAAACGATGAGGGCTATCAGGATTAATGCCATCACACTTACATGAAGTTCTATTATCGTTTCCCAAAATTCTGCTTTAGCACCCTGATGGAAGAGGTTTAGCTTTAAACTCATAAACATCGTGTAACTGAATACTATGAGAAAAGCAAGCAAGGGAAAATAGTGGATACGAAAGCTCAGCAGGCTGGTAGCTGCTGATAGGATAGTACTGCTCTGAATCCAATAAAACAGGGCTATGGGTGCCAAAAATACCTGAATACCATTGAACTCTCCAAACAGGATTTGGGTAATGCCTTTAACTCTTTGCTGCATATCTTACTCTACTCTTTTTCCTTTACCGTTTCACGTTGAAAAAACTGCACTTCCTGTCAAACGAAATATCAGAAACGATGTTTTAAACCCAGATACATTCTGCGTCCCTGCGCAGGTTGTTCATTAAAAAACCATTGCTTCTGGTTAAATAGGTTGGATAGCTGACCATAAACAGCCGTATTGTCTTTGCGGTATTCAGCCCCAAGATTCAGGATTATCGCTTCAGGAAGATCGTTACCAAGGTGATCAACAGTTAAATAATCCTGAATTAGGTCTAAATTGAACAGCCAATCGCGATAAGGATACAGCAAGCGGGAATCCAGATTAAAAGCAGAACGATAGGGAGCGCGTCTGTAAGAATCACGGGGAAGATAAGCAAGCTCTACCCCTATGCTTTGGTGCAGGGCTAAGTCCCCAATTTTAAAAAATGCATCCACATCAGTCTTGGTGGTAAGTATCTCGGTAAAATCTATTCCCGCAACTCCATAATTTGTCCCTGATGCCATAAGCGGGCTATGGATTTGATAAAGGTTTGTATTGCAGATATTTAAACGCGATAGACTAAAATTGTTACTGAGGGGATGAATCAATTCTAATTCTGTTTTCAGGTTTAAAGGAGTTTTCTGCAGCTTATGTGCATCACTAAAATAGATCCAGGGGGTGTACTCTAACAGGCTGGTGAACTTGTTCAGATCAAGGAGCGGTTCATTGCCAATAGTTAGTACATTCCCCCCGCTTAGCGGCTTGCGGTACTGGAATTCGAGGCTGGGGACAAACCGATAAGCATCAGCTATAATATGCGGACGCAAACGGGTAATCCCATATGGTTGCCAGTTGATCAGTGGTGCAATTTGAATGCCTGCTTCTCCTGCTTGAACTAACAGCTTGGTTTTCGCATTAATCTGAGTGCTGTTGATAATCCCAGAGTAGTACCCATCGAAATAATCCCTTTTGTAAGCCTCAAGCAAGTTATCTTGGGCTAAATGGGTGTAGCCAAATTGCAGATTAAGATCTTGTATCTGGTAAACACCAAAATCTTGCTGGAAGCGATGATGAGCAAGGGATAAATCGATTATAGCAGTTTTAAAACTATCTGCAGCAGCGGAAGCCTGATCGAATCTAAAAGACAAAGGCAGAGAAGAGGATAATTCTCCACTTATGAACAAATTATTGCGTATGCTGATTAAATCGGATTCAGGAGCGCGTAACTCCAATAAGTGCGATACGCTGAATAATGGTATATCCTTAGGATAAAAGCTGATAAAACTGTTTAAACCAAAATCGGTATTCCCCTCAAACTGTACATAACTGCGGTGTTTCATATACGGGCTTGCTTTGGCCTGCACCTCAAACTGTTTGCCGCTGGGAACAAATGCCGGTAAGCTATCTCCCAGAGCTGCCACCGCTGAAAACATCAGCGACCGTTTATACAGGTAGGCTTTTATCCCGCTTTCTCCGCTAATCTTCATATCTGGAAGGGTTTGAGTTTGAGCGAACAAGGAACCCAGAAATAAAACGAGTGAGAAGATTACAAGCCTTTGTTTCATTTCACACTCTCCAAAAGCTCATTTAGCTCCTCTACATCTGCACTATCCAGCTCTTGGGCATATTGCAGCAAGAGCATTTCAGCCTCTGTAGTCGCCCCCGAAAGAAACTGCGCCTTAATGGTGTGATAGATGGCTGGCTTCCGGATATCAGAATATTCCGGGAAAAGTAGGATTACCCGTTTAAGGGTTGCTATCGCTGCAGGGTAGTTTTCCTTCTGGATATCGATAAGCCCCATGGTTAGAAACGCTGTAGCGTGGTCGTGAGTAGAAAGGCTGTTGTTTATTACAGATTCTGCCGCAGAGAGAGCATCATCGAAGCGCTGTGCTGCATATAAGTAACTAAGGCGTATAATGTTAGATTGGGGAATGCTATCTTTGAACTTTGCTCCCAGATACCACAACGTATCAAAATCTGTATAGCCCTCGGCTGCCGAGCATTCCAGCATACGTAACCAGGTATCAGCATTGGGGTTAGTGCTGTATGATTGGCGATATTTTGCCAGTGCCGAAGCAAAGTTATGGCTTAAGTACTCCAATTCTGCCCATTTAAGCAATGCTTCATCGCTACCGGAGCTGCCATAGATATCGGACAGAAGCTTACCCGCTTCACTATATTGATTCAAATTGATTAGCCCGGTAACCATTAACATCTCTACATCCTGTGTTTTCTGGTCTGGGAAAGAAGCGCGCATCTTTTCAGCAGCAACAATCAAATCTGCCCATTCTTCGTTATCGGCGTATAGTTTTACCAGGATAAGGTTCAGTTCGAACTGGATATACTCGCTATCAAAAGTGAAGGGCATGATCAGCAGTTCGTCGATGAATTCCTGATTTTCAAAACGTTTCATTCCCAGTTCAATACCCTTTAGGGCATCTCGAATGGAAGCCAGGGAAGTATCTGTGAATTCTTTGGTGTTGCGAAATCTCTTTAAGATATTCAGCCAATCTGTAACAGCCCGTTCATAGTTTCCCATATTGTAGTATGCATTAGCGATGTCGCCAAGAGCAGCCAGAAAATGAGGTGAATCGGGATGTGCATCTATAAAGCTATCATAAAGCTGCAAAGCCTGATGATAGTCTTTCGCAGCATAGGCGGATTTGGCAGAAAGGTACAGATATGTATCCGGGCTTTCCTTTTCGGTAGAAAGCTGTAGATACAAAGCCGATGCTTCGCTAAAACGCTTCATTTGATACAGGCATAAAGCCCGGTAGCTCTGCGCCTCTGCTTTCCGCAAATGCTCGCTGGCAAAGCTCTCCGCCAGAAGATATTGATCCAGAGCAGCAGCATAATCTTTGCGGGCAAGCTGAATGCCACCTTTCAGGATGCACACTTCATACGAGGGTTGAAGCTGCAACAGATACTGTTCACTATTGGTGTAATCACCCTGATAGTAATATATTTGGGCAATACGTAGCGGAACAACCGTGTTTTCGGGTTTAGCCTTCTTCAAAGCCAGATAATGCGTTAGCGCTTGATTATAGTTCGCCAGATAAAAATCCATTTCACCCAGGTAATACATAGCATCGTATAGATAAGAGGAATCAGGATAAGAGCTTATCAGCTTGTTAAAACCTGGGATAGAGCGCGAATAGTCCTTGTTTAAAAAGTGGATGTAAGCAATGAAGAACCAAGCTCTGTCTTGCGCAGAGCCTTCAGGGTACAAATTTAGATAGCGATTGAAAGAATCCAATGCCAAATCCGTTCTATCTGCAGCAAACCAGGATTCAGCAATCAGAATATCTACACGAGCGCTAAGCTCACGATTCATATCATACTGCTTGGCTTTACTTAGCTGCTTTATCGCTTCAGGGTAATCGCTTTTATGGTAGCAAAAATAGCCAAAGGTATAGTACAGTTCTGCCTTCATCGTGTCTTTCTTGCTATCCTTCAGATAATTGTTTAGCTGCACAATAGCCGATAGTGGCTCGCTTTTATACAAAATCTTTAGCCTTTCCAAGTAAGCAGGTATGCCCACATAATGATCATTCACCACTTCCTTAAACAATGAATCGGCAAGCTTTTCCTGCCCATGATTCAGCTTTATCAAGGCTGTGTAGAAACGATAATGCGAGTTTTTATCCGTTACTTTTTTCAGCAGCTCTTCTGCCTCACTATAATTCTTGGTTGTAAGTGCTTGACGAATTTTAAGTTCTACCAGAGTATCAGAATTGGCAACGCTAACTGGAACTTGGGTAGCTAAAAAATCGGAAAACTCATCATAGCGCTCATTGGCTAACAGGTATTCCAGCCAGGATTGCACAAACCGCAGGTAGATATCCGAGCTTGTATCCTGAGACGTTAGCAGAACCAGGGCTTCAGCATCTTTATTTAGCTTGATATACGTGTTAAACAGCGCATAGGCAAGCTCTGAATCTGTGGATAAAAGGCTGTAAGATTCTTTGTATAAGCGTTCTGCCGAATAGTACTGCCCCTGTGCATAGTAAATATCCGCTCGTTGCAGATTTGCCTGTGCCGAAAAATCCGGATCTGCGATTTCACTATCGATTCTCTGAAGTATATGCATCGCACCACTATAATTTCCCGTTCCAGAAAGGCATAGCGAGTAGTTTAAGAGCAACTCACCCATAACGTCCTGGCGCAGATTCTTATCCAATAATGCTTCATACTGGCTAATCGCCTTTAGATAATCCCCCGCTTCCAGAGATAGATTGGCTTCCATAAATTTCACATAAGGGATATATGCCGAATCTGGATACCGTGCCTGAAATTGGCTAAGCTCTTTACTAAGGTTAACGCTATCACCCGTGTCATAAAGCTCCACTATGTAGCGGTAGGCATATAGCTCGGTATTGCTGTTGGCCATCGAAACTGAATTACTCGTAGGGTTTACCGCAAAGCAGCTTCCCACAATTAGTATAAGGGTAATGATTAATAAGGCTTTAATCTGCATTTTCTTTTACCTGTTTGATGTTTTTTAAGGGAATCGTGATAAATACGGTGGTTCCTTCATTTTCTTTGCTCTTTATCCAGATATTACCACCATGTAACTCTGCAATGCGTTTAGAGGTTGCCAAGCCAAGTCCAAGCCCGCTACTGCGATACTCTATTGTGCCCGATTTATGCGCATAAATCTCATTCAATTCATAAAACTTGCGGAACACGTTTTTAATCTGATAATCGGGTATCCCAATTCCATTATCTTGCACGTAAAGAACGATGCTTTCCTTGCCGTCTATTTTTTCTTGTTGGAAGGCAGAACGCCGCGCCCCAATGGTAACTGTGCCAAAATCGTTGGTAAACCTGATGGCATTTAACACCAGATTGTAGATCATCAGATGCAAGGCTTCCCAGTTTGCCTTGATCTTGGGTAAATCTTTCTCTATCTCAAGCCGAATAATCATCTTGCGCTTGCGTGATAAAATCTGAACCTCTTGTTGGATAAGCTCCAGTATTTCATCGATGGGTAGAATCGCCATCGTTAAAGACTTCTTAAAATTGTAAGAGTTCATGGTCGTGATATCATTACTGGTAAGGATCAGCTTTTTTACGGAGTTTTCTATCTTGTTTACTATATCCTTGCGTTCTTCCTCATCAGCATAGAGGTTACGTTTAAGACGGGATATATAGCCCTGCAGTGTAGTAAGCGGTGTATTGAGTTCATGCGAAACAATAGCCATGAATTCGTCCTTTAGCATCTCAAAAGCATTAAGCTCGCTGTTCTTCTTCAACAGGTTATCATACAGCATGGCATTTTTCAGGGCTATGGTTATCTGTTCCATAAGGAGCTTGATAATTTCTGTATTCAAATACATTTCTCGGCTGTTATCATCCAGATTATCCAGATAGAGGTAGCCAAAGATAGCTGTATCTACCATAATCGGGACGCAGAATATCGTATGCAGCACGTAATCTTGAACACTTATGGCACTTTTGAAACGATTATCCTCCACTGCGTTGAAGGTAGAAACCATCTCCAGGCTCGTTTGGCACAAGCTCAATGCTGTCTTACTGACCCCAGATATATTGGTGATTAATTGTTTAGCCTGATTCAATTGCACCAGATAGACGT
>JAVEUB010000077.1:0-10286 GCA_034005785.1 Cloacimonas sp. (SeqCode)
GTTTTTGCAGCTTCACATCGGGGTTTTTGTGGTCAACTTTGGCTTTGCCAGCTTCATCATTAGGTTCTTTTAACCAGATGATTTTACCGGCAAAATTTCCGCTTTTGGTTTCGTATATTTCAATCTTACTTGATTTTTCACCATTGAACCAAACGCCCACGATGCGATTAGTACTTTTCTGGGCAAAAAGGAAGACGGGCAAAATCATGAGCAGGGCAAGCAGGATGATTATAATGTGTTTCATGTTAGCTCCTTTGGGTTGTTTATTTTAGATTATCTCGCAACGCTTAAGGATAAAATCCACATTGCGGAGATAGCGCTTATAAGAAAAGATATCCCGTATTTCGCTTTCGGCAATAACGGATGTGATATCCTGGTTGCCCAGCACATTGCTAAGGAAATCACTATCGGTTTCGCTGCTCTTCATGGCTTCACCCTGCACCAGTGCATAAGCTTTTTCACGGGTAAAACCGCTATTGGTAAGCTGCAGCAGCAAAGCTTGGGAAAAAACCAAGCCATGGGTTAATTCTATGTTTTTCAGCATGTTTTGGGGGTAAACAATCAGGTTTTCTATCAGCGCACAGCATTTGCCCAGCATGTAATGAGCCAGAATGCAGCTATCGGGAAGGATAATGCGCTCCACACTGGAGTGCGAGATATCCCGCTCGTGCCACAAAGCGTTATTTTCCATGGCAGTATGTGCATTGCTACGCAGCACCCTTGCCAAGCCGCAAAGCTGTTCGCTTACAATAGGATTCCGCTTGTGGGGCATGGCTGATGAGCCTTTCTGACCCTTGGAGAAGTTTTCTTCCGCTTCATGCACTTCGGTGCGTTGCAGATGGCGGATTTCCAGGGCAATTTTCTCGATGCTGGAAGCAATAATTGCCAACACAGCAAGAAACATAGCATGGCGATCGCGCTGAATAACTTGCGTGGAGACAAGGGTAGCATTCAAGCCAAGATGCTTGCAGGCAGCTTCTTCAATTTCGGGGCTTAAATGGGCAAAATTACCCACAGCTCCGGAAAACTGCCCAACGCTAATTTCTTCTATGGCACTACTTAAACGCTCCAGATTGCGTTTGGCTTCTTCATACCACAAGGCAAATTTTAGCCCGAAAGAAGTAGGCTCGGCATGAATGCCATGCGAACGCCCCATACATAGGGTGTGCCGATATGCTCGCGCTTTCAGCTTCAGGATTTCGGCTAAGCGGCTAAGTTCACTATGGATTAGTTCACCGCTGCTTTTCAGTTGCATAGCCGTGGCAGTATCCAAAACGTCCGAAGAGGTCATGCCATAATGAATCCAGCGTGATGAAGGGCCAACGTATTCGGCAACGTTGGTAAGGAAAGCGATAATATCATGACGGGTAACCAGCTCCAGTTCATCAATGCGGGCTGCATCAAAATCGGCCTTAGTGCTAATGTTTTCCCAATCTTCGGGCGGAATAATGCCTATCTCGTGCATGGCACGGCAAGCGGCAAGCTCCACTTCCAGCCAGCATTCATAGCGATTTTCTGTTGTCCAGATACGCTCCATTTCGGGGTTTGAATAGCGACTTATCATGGCTAAAATCCTAAGGTTGTTTCTTGAGGTAATCTTTCATCAGTTGTTTCATATCCAAGTTTTCCAGGACTTTCAGCATTTCTTGTGGGTTTGCAGCTTCTTTCTTGGGCAAGGGGATAATTTCTGGTGGAACGTAGGAAATCTTATCGAATATTAGTTTCACAGCCATGTTTTCCATACCTTGCAGGGTGATTTCCTGCAAGGAACCACGGGTTGAATAGAATGCCACAATGCGGGTGCTGCTTTTGGGTATGGTAAGGCTTTCCACGCGGTAATCGGTGTTGAATTGCAGAAGCAGTTTTTCACGTTTAAGTTCCCTGGTTTTGATGATTTCTTCGCCATAACTCACAAGAACAGAATCTGCACTGGCGAAGATATTCATGCTTTCCAGGGGTATGGCATCCAGGGGAATTAGGGCATCCAACATGGGGCTTAAGGCGGATTCTATGGCTACATAGTCCCCACTGTAAACGCTTAATAAGGGCTTTGCACCCGCGCCCATAATGCCACCATCGTAAATATCCAGACGCAAAGCGCTTTTGTTTTTGGAGATGCTGAACATCTTGCGCAAACTGAGGCCCATGTATGATATTTCCACGATGCCATCGCCCTCAAAGCTTTCCCACTTTTGCAGTTCGGTGCGTAGTTTTTTGCGTTGGGCATCTGGTTTTATGCTTGCACAGGCGGTTAGTAGGAAAAATACTATCAGAGTTGCAATGAGAAGTGGAAGAGTGGAAGGGTGGAAGAGTGAAACACACATTTGAGTTTTAGTGTTTTTTGCTGAAACAGGGTAGGGGCGCGTTGCGTGCGCCCAAGAATATAGGCTTCGAGATGGATTGGATTCCCGCCTACGAGCTTGTGCGAAAACTGCAAAACCTTCTGTCATTCCCGCGGAGGCGGGAATCCAGCCCTGGAGAATCCCGTTAGAGATGAAACTATTAACATATTGCAATTTATACATATATCTACCGTTCTTACAGACCTTATCAATGGGCTGGATACCCGCCTCCGCGGGTATGACAAAACGTTTTAGCACAAGCTCCTACGCGGGTATGACAAAACGTTTTCGCACAAGCCCCTACGCGAGTATGACAAGAGTTTTCGCACAAGCTCCTACGCGGGTATGACAGGAGGGTGTCACTTTTACATCTGTCCGAATTTGGGCTCACGCAATGCGCCCCTAAATTATTTTCGCTAAAAAACACTCAAGCTCCAAAACGAGTTACACTTTTCCACTCTTCCACTCTTCCACTTTCCCAGGCATTCACTTTTCCACCTTTCCACTAACGGGTACACGCTTTGCGCCCCTACCATCGGTTTTATTTATCTTCCAAATTCCCCAAACAGCCACGATAATCATAATAAGGCTAAGAAACTGTCCGATACTCATAAAACCAAAGATAAAGCCAAATTTTGTGTAGAAACTGATATCATCCGGCTCACGCACAAATTCTATCATGAATCTGAATACCCCATAGAGGCCTATGAAACTGAAAAACACCAGCCCCTTTTGCTTAAGCTTTTTTAGCAGGAAGTAGCTTACTATTGCCAGAACAATGCCTTCCAGAAAGAGTTCATAAAGCTGGGTGGGATGACGTGGCACCCCATCTGAACCCGGAAATATCATGCCCCAGGGTAAGCTGGTGGCTTTTCCCCAAAGCTCGCCATTGATAAAATTACCCAAGCGCCCCAGCCCCAAACCAATCGCTACTATCGGAACAGCAGCATCAGCCAGGCTAAGGAAATTTAGCTTGTTTCTGCGGGCAAATATAAAGCCTGCAATAATTACTCCCAAGGCACCGCCATGAAAGCTCATACCTCCTTCCCAAACGGCAAAAATAGCAAGAGGATTATGCAGGTAAAACAGCAGGTTGTAAAACAATACATAGCCCAAACGTCCACCCAGAATAACACCAACCATCACGTGGAAAATGGCAGATTCATACTGCTCCCGGTTCAGCTTCATCTGGCGAAATTTTAAATTATGTCCAAAGGTTAGAAAGCCAATGATGAAGCTAAGCACATAAAACAAACCATACCAGCGGATTTGCAGAGGCAACCCGGCAATATGGAAGGACACAATTTCGGGGCTGATATTAGGGAAAGCAATCATCGTTTCGTCATCTCATGCAAACGTTTCACCACCAGTTCTACTGCTGCTTCGGGATCGCCCTCAAATTTCTCCACCTGTTTTTCGTGGTGGGGCGAAAAGATGCTCATCACCTGTGTGGGCGAGCCATTCAGCCCGGTATCTTTATCGTCCAGCCCCAGATCATCACAATTCCAAACCTTTAGCTCCACGGTTTTCGCATTACGTTTGCCCCGTAGAGAGGGCAAACGCGGACTGTTGATTTCTTTTACTACCGAGATTACCCCGGGCAGGTTCATCTGAACGCGGTCGTAGCCATCTTCCATCAGCCTTTGCAGCACGATTTTGCAGTTTTCCAGGGATTCTATCTTACGCACAAAACACGTTTGGGGAATATTCAAATGAGCCGCTATGCCAGGCCCAACCTGTGCTGTATCACCATCGATGGCTTGTTGACCCGTAAGGATAAGTGTGTAACTGCCCAATTTCTTAATCGCAGCCGCCAAAGTGAGGCTGGTAGCCCAAGTATCGGCTCCCGCAAAACGGCGGTCGGACAGCAGAATAATCTCATCCACACCAAGCGCAACTGCTTCCCGCAGAGTGCTTTCACTTTGTGGTGGACCCATGCTGATGGCGGTGATTGTGCCACCATGAATTTCTTTCAGGCGCACCGCTTCTTCGATGGCATATCCGTCGAAGGGATTTAGAATGCTATCCACGCCTTCACGAACCAATGTGTTCGTGGTGGGATCAATCTTGATCTCAGTGGTGTTGGGAACCTGTTTGATGCACACGATGTAATGCACGGGAACTCCTTATATCAGTGGTAGAAAGCCAAAATAGCGTCGCAAACAAACTGCTTGGCAGCGTCGCTAAGCTCTGGATAGATCGGGATGGATAGCACTTTGTTAGCCATTTCTTCTGCTATGGGTAAATCACCTTGTTTGTAGCCAAGGGAGCTAAAGCATTCCTGCACATGCAGGGCTTTGGGATAATAAACTGCGCAAGCAATATCTTCCGCCTGCAAATGTGCCATCAGTTCATCACGCTTTTCGCAGATTAACGTGTATTGATTATAGATACTTACCGCTTTGCTATCGATATGTGGCACTCTGATTCCCGGGATATTTTTTAAGCGGGAGTTGTAAAACTCGGCATTGGCTCTACGGGCTTTGCTCCAGTTCTCCAGCCAATCAAGCTTAACGCTTAGAATAGCAGCTTGCATCGTATCCAGGCGGCTGTTTAACCCCACCCATTTGTGATAATACTTAGGATTTTCGCCATGCACACGCAATTGACGCAGTTTAGCAGCCAGATCATCGTCGTTAGTAAGGCACATACCTGCATCGCCCATAGCTCCAAGATTCTTGGAGGGGAAAAAGGAGAGCGTGCCAATATCGCCAAAAGAGCAGCTCATTTGGTTATTCCAGGTGCTGCCTATCCCTTGCGCATTATCTTCTATTACGTACAGGTTATGCTTTTTGGCAATAGCCATAATTCCATCCATATCTGCACATTGCCCAAAGAGATGCACCGGCATTATGGCTTTGGTGTTAGGCGTGATCGCTGCTTCAATCTTAGCAGGATCAAGATTGAAGGTAAGCGGATCAATATCCACAAATACCGGCTTGGCAAAATTGCGCCATATAGACGAAGCAGTGGCAAAAAACGTGAACGGAGTGGTGATAACTTCATCCCCTTCGCCTATGCCTAAAGCCTTTACTGCCAGTACTAAAGCATCGGTTCCGGAAGCGCAGCCGATAGCATGTTTGATGCCCAAATAAGCTGCCATTTTATCTTCCAATTCTTTCACCTGTGGGCCCATAATATAGTGATGATCAGCATAGACACGCTCCATGGCTTCTCTGATTCTGGGCATCAGCGCATCGTATTGTGCATGTAGATCCAACATGGGTACTTTCATTCTATCTCCTTTATTTGGAAAGGGCACGCAGCCCGATAATTATAGTTATTAGTGACGAGGAAAGAGTAACAATATCTTTCACATCCGTCCATAAAGAGCGATCCGTCTGTCCTGGCACGAAAACAGTATCTCCGGGCATGATTGGGACGTCTTTTTTGGGAGTAACCCAGTTACCGCTTTGGCTACGGATCAGCTTTCCTTTGCCAGTTTTGCGATTATTAGCATAACCTCCGGCTGCTTTGATATAATAATCCCAATTTTTGCCTTCGCTCCAGGATACCAGCCCCGGATAGCGAACCTGGCCACTAACCAATACCATATCCATCTTTTCAGGGATATAGATGTGGTCGCCATCATGCAAGAGAGGGTTGGCTTCTTTGCCTTCGGATTCGGCCAGTTTGTTGGCATTAATGCTGTATTTTCCCTTTAATTGCAGCAAGTTGCTACGCAGGTAGGAGTATTCCACAGGGGTCATATCACTCATGGTGCGCGTCATCAGCAGCTCCAGATAGTGGTTTGGTTCGTTGCTGATGTTTTCGCTATAATACACCAGGCTTTTAATATCAGCACGCGCAGTTAAGCCTCCGGCTTGAAGCATCAATTCGTAGAGGCTGGTGTTGTTATTAATTATGTATTCACCGGGGTTTTTCACCTGACCGCTGATCTTAACTCGTTGTTTGCTGGTTATTTCTGCATCCTGCGGGATAAGTATCCGGTCATCGGCTTGCAGAGTGAATTCTTTCCCCTGCGGGCTGTTCAAATCTACCTTAATTATGGTGTAATCTATTCTGTTTGGCTGATATCGATAAACAGTTAACTTAGCAGGATCGGCATCGAAACTTAAGCCTTTGCCCAAAGAAATGATCTCCGATAGCTTGTCTCCAGCAACAAATTCCACATCTCCTGGCAGATTAATACCACCGTTTATGCTGATGAACTCCTGAATTGCCGAAATAAGCACCACGTCCCCATCGCGCAGAAAGGGATTCTGACTGATCTCACCGAGGCGGTAGAACTTCAGCAAATCGTAGCTTTCTTTGCTATTACCCCTTATTATCTGCACACTACGTAAAGCCTGAAACGCTTTGTAATCCGGGACATCAGCGGTAGGTGCAATTACTTCTGAGGGTGTGAGAAAAAGTTTGGCTTGTTTATCTGGCATTTCCGAAGAAAATTGATCCTTGATGCTCCTGGCTTCATCCAATAAAAGTAGGTCTGAAAGCCGGTTGATGGGGCTAAGCTGATACACTCCGGGGTTTTCCACAAAACCGGTAAGGCTTACTGAGATCATGGGTACCGCAGTATTTACAGGCAGCTCAACAGCCTCCAGCAGCCCAATTGTAACCAGCAAGAGCAGAACCAGCCAGTATCTTGAAAGCTTAATTCTCATAGTGTTGGATCATCCGGGTAATAATATCTTCGAGGTTGAATTGCGGCTCATAACCGATAGCCTGCTTGATTTTAGCCAGATCGGGCATGCGATTCATCATATCTTCAAAACCTTCTTCGAAAGCAGCAGCATAGCTCATGTATTCGATGCGGGATTTACTGTTGCACATAGCTTTAACCTTGGCTGCCAGGTCTTTTATCGAGATGGATTCTGTAGTTCCTACGTTAAAAACCTCACCTTCACATTCAGGTGTGCTCATCAGCTTGATAAAAGCACCCACCACGTCTGAAACATCAGCAAAACAACGCGTCTGTTCGCCGCTGCCATAAACAATAATCGGCTGATCCAGCAGTGCAGCTTTGATGAATTTTGGCACCACCATGCCATATTGACCGGTTTGGCGCGGGCCAACCGTGTTAAAACAACGTACTATCACTACCGGCAGCTTTTTTTCGCGGTAAAAAGCCAATGCCATGAATTCGTCGATAGCCTTGCTGCAACTATAACCCCAGCGGCTGATTTGGGTAGCGCCTAAAAGACGGTCATCCTGCTCGGCAAAAGGAACATTCTCGCTTTTACCATAGATTTCGGAAGTGGAAGTTATCAGCGCTTTGGCTTTGTATTTATTGCATAATTCCAGCACGTTATCCGTGCCTACAATGTTCGTTTTTAGCGATAAGAGGGGATTTTCGATGATGTATTTAACCCCCACCGCCGCAGCCAAATGATACACCTGATTGCAGCCGGAGATCAACTTTTCCATCAGCTCTCGATCCAGGATGCTGCCTATGGTGAAATGAAATCTGGCATTATCCTTGAAGGTTTTGATGTTTTCTAAGCAGCCGGTGGAAAGATTATCAATAACATGAACCTCATGGCCTTCAGCCAAAAGCCTTTCCGCTAAATGCGACCCGATAAATCCGGCACCGCCTGTAATCAGGATTTTCATTAGTACTCCAACTTACTATATTTCAACGCATAGTACAATATAACACTGAAAAGCAACATGATTTGTTAGCTGCAATTTTGTCAATGAGAAACTTGGCGTGCTGGGGGTGGGAGTGCCTGCGTCCTCGCTGGCAAGGTCTGTTGGCGTCTCGCCGACAGTCAACCGTTACTGGTTTCCAGCAATACGACATTAACGACAGTTTCGTAAGTCTGTTGGCGTCTCGCCGACAGTCAACCGTTACTGGCTTCAATTATGGTTTTTTTCACTGCCAACTGGTAGCTCGGCAGTCTTTGCCTGCAACTACGCAGGCATTCCCCAAGCCCTTCCCTGCTCTCATTGGCTTAGCATTGGCTATGCATTGTGGATGAGATAGCCAATGCATAGCCAATGCTAAGCCAATAAGAGCAAGAGTAGGGCTTCTAAGCAGCAGCCAGACAAAACAAATAATACCTATATAATCGAACATTAGCCTATATTTATCCATCGCAACGAGAAGATAGATAAAAAATTTGCAGTTTGCACCAATTCGTGCATTACACACAATTTAGACAACAATTTCAGATTAACAGAGGTTGAGGAATGAAACATTTTACAGCACTGTGGCTACTTGCCACACTACTAACATTAATCCCGCTAACCCTTTCTGCAGCGGATGCTACAGGTGCAAACGCCTTTAGTATATCCCGCAGTTCCGCAGACGGGATCCAGCTACATTTTGAGCTTCCCGCGTGGAAACTGGAAGATGTTAAACAGGGCGATCGCACCCTTCAACGGGTTAGCGTGGCCGATGCCCCATATATTTTTATTAATGAAACAGAAACTCTGCCGGTATTTGCCACAATGGTCGCCATCCCCTATAGTGGAAGCGCTTCCTTGAACATCCTTGGCTCACAGCAGCAAAACCGCAGTGTGGTCAATCTTGATTTTAACAGTATTCTCTCCCACGAACGTTCCGCTGGCAAATACACCGCTGCTCTATATCCCGCCAACTCGGCGTTGATCTCGGAACCGCAGGTAATTCGTGATTTCCGGGTGATTACTGTGAATATCTATCCTTTCCAGTATGACCAGCAGACGGGGCAACTGATAGTGAAACAAAGCATGGATCTCCGTATCGATTTCAACAACGATCCTGCCTGGGGAGATGTAGCACCTCCCACAGCATATTCCCAAGCTTTTGAGCCTATTTATAAAGGGCTTATCATCAATTACGAAGCGGCAATAAACCGCACGCTCAGCTATACTAACCCACGCATGTTAGTGATCTATGGCAACTTCAGTGATCCGATCTATTTGGCTAAGGTTAACGAATATGTAGCTTGGAAAAAGCAGAAAGGTTTTGTCGTAAATTCTGTTAGTACCGCCACCACTGGCACAAGCAATACAGCCATCAAAACCTACATTCAAACTCAATATGATAATGTGAGTACCCGGCCGGATTACATTGTTCTGATCGGCGATTCGGGAAGTGGTAGCATGCAGGTACCCACCTATGGCACCTACACTGACTACTACTACACCTGGCTGAATGGAGGCGACAGCCTGGGTGATGTGATCATTGGACGTATATCTGTGGAAAACACAGATCAGATGATAATCTACATGGCAAAAGTAGCGTCCCTGGAGAAGAACCTCAATTTGAACACAGCATCCTGGCTGAACAAGATGGTTCTGGTGGGGGACACTGCTCATTCAGGCATTTCAACTATCTATACCAGTGAGTATATTGAGGACATTGCCTCGGCAGTTAACCCCGCTTACACCTACACCGAAGAGTTTAATGGCTCGCCCAGCAACTCCAATGTGAACACAGCCATTAATAATCAAGGCGTTGCTTTCTATAACTACCGTGGCTATATCGGGATGAGCGGCTGGCCATCATATATTTCACAATTGAGTAATCAGTACAAGCTGTTCCACGCAGTGATCATCACCTGTGCCACAGGTAACTTCAGTGGCGGGGATGCCACAACTGAAACTGTGGTGCGACAGGGTACAGCCGCTAACTTGGGTGGAGCCATCACTGCCATCGGAATGGCTACTTCATCTACTGCCACACCTCAGAATAACTGTTTGGATGCGGGTATCTTCCACAGCATCTACAGTTGGGGTGCGCGCGATATGGGAACAGCTATGCTCTATGGAAAATTGTACCTCAATGCCGTGTATGGCACCAGTGCTCCTACCGAGGCAGCTAACTTTGCCGCTTATTGCAATTTGATAGGCGACCCCACTGCCGAAGTGTATGTTGGCATACCTTCCACCTTTAACGTAAGCGCTCCTGCCTCTATCCCTTCAGGTGCCTCCAATGTGGAAATCACCGTAAGGAACGCCAACAATGAGATCATCTCTGATGCCAGTGTTTCGCTA
>JAVEUB010000078.1:0-10279 GCA_034005785.1 Cloacimonas sp. (SeqCode)
GCTCTTCCGATCTCAGCACACGTGAGTGTTTAAAGATACTTTGATACAAATCGTTTTGTTGGATCAGGCTGGAAAATTCAGCGGATTGCGCATAGGCTTCATCCAGGTTTTTCACTTGTGAAGGGATCGTTTTGGTAATCATATTAGCTTCGGAAGCGGGTAAACTTAGCACCCTTGCCACGTCTTTAATCACGGATTTAGAGCCTAAAGTACCGAAGGTGATAATCTGGGTAACGCTTCCACGTCCATAGCGCTGTACTATATAGTTGATCACTTTTCCCCGTCCCTGAGCACAAAAATCAATATCGATATCGGGCATGCTGATGCGATCGGGATTAAGAAAACGTTCAAACAGCAGACCATACCGCAAGGGGTCAATTAAGGTGATATCCAGCAGATAGGCAATTATGCTTCCGGCTGCTGAGCCACGTCCCGGACCAACTGGAACATTCTGTTTTCTGGCATTATCTATGATGTCTTTCACGATCAAGAAATAGCCATTAAAGCCCATCCGGTCTATAACGCCAAGTTCATAATCTATCCTCTCAGTAACTACAGCTTCCAGCTTGGGGTATTTTGCCGAAGCAGCTTCCAGGCATAAGTGCCGCAAATATTCTCCCATACTGTTAAACTCAGCGGGAGTTTCCACTTCCGGCAACAGGAAGTCGTCATAATGCAGCTCCAGATTTATCATCTCCGCTATTTTCAAGGTATTGCTGTAGGCTTCGGGAACATCCGGAAACATTTGTTTCATTTCCTCTGGCGATTTGAAATACAACTGATTGGTATTATAGCGCATGCGTCCCGGGTCATTAAGCAATTTTCCCATTTGAATGCAGAGCAGGATGTCGTGCGCTTCATGATCACTTTGATGCAAATAGTGGCAATCGTTCGTAAGCACCATGGGGATCTCAAGTTCGCGTGCCAGTTCAATAAGGCGGGGGGAAATCTTTTTCTCTGAATCCAGATCGTGATCTTGCAATTCAATAAAAAAGCGATCACCGAAAAGGTTCTTGTACCACAACGCTGTTTCAGTTGCCTGTTTTATCCTATCATTCAGGATTAGAGATGGTATTTCACCTTTCACACAGGCAGTAAGACAGATCAAACCCTCGCTGTGCTCAGATAATAAACGCTTGGATATCCGCGGCTTATAGTAAAATCCCTCTATGTACGATTTGGAAGATAGCTTCATCAAATTCCGGTAGCCGATTGCATCCTTCGCCAACAGGATCAGGTGATGCCGCGTTTCGTTTTTACTGCTATCCAGCCCCAATTCACCGCTAATAATGTAGGCTTCCATACCAATAATAGGCTTAATTCCAGCTTTCTTAGCCGTGTTGTAAAAATCTATTACTCCAAACAAATTGCCGTGATCGGTAATTGCCACAGCAGGCATACCCATTTCTTTGGCCAAATCCACCATGCGATCAACCCGGCAAGCGCCATCTAACAGACTGTATTGCGTATGATTATGTAAATGTACAAAAGACATCTTATCGCTCCATCTTACTTCTAAAAGTACGAAATCATAACGCTGAGATTCTGTCAAAGGATATTTAGCGGGCATTGGCATGCGATGTTACAAATCTGCTTGTAGCAGTTTGTTTGATCTTTGCAGGCATTGCCTTTGATTCTAAGCCAGTATTATCGCACTATCTGTCCGCTGGTTCAGCTTACAATGGTCAGAGCAAAGTGAGGGCAAGGTAAGCTGAAGTATAGCCAAGGAAGCAGGAGAGAAACTATTGGTTGAAAAGGGCACATTTGTGCTTGACAGTATAAGCAAACAAAATTGGATTGCTAAAAATAACAATTTCTAAAGGAGATCATTATGCTTAGAGCTGAAGAGATCAAAGCTGCGAAAGGCAAACTTGGCGTATTATTAGTAGGTCTGGGTGCGGTTAGCACTACTTTTGTAGCAGGCGTGGAAGCCATCAAAAAAGGGCAGGCAGAACCTATTGGATCAGTATCCCAAATGGCTACAATCCGCTTGGGTAAACGCACAGAAAACCGCACACCTTTTATTAAGGACTTTGTCCCTTTGGCAAAGCTGAAAGATATTGAGTTTTTGGCATGGGACATATTCGAGGCAGATGCCTATGAAGCTGCTTTGAAAGCCGGTGTTTTAGAGAAAACTCAGATAGATAGCTTGGCAACAGAGCTGCGTAAACTGAAACCGCATAAAGCTGTATTTAGTTCAGATTATGTGAAAAAACTATCCGGTACGCACGTGAAGCAAGGTCCGAACAAAATGGATTTGGCGCAGCAACTGATTGCCGACATCAAAAACTTCCAGAGCGAGAAAAAGCTGAACCGCATGGTGATGGCTTGGGCTGCTTCCACAGAAATTTATCTGGAAGCCGATCCCGTGCACTGGACTATCGAAAGTTTCGAAAAAGCGATGGTGGAAAACCACCCGGCTATTGCTCCTTCGATGATTTATGCCTATGCCGCGCTTACATTGGGCATTCCTTTCCTGAATGGCGCACCAAATTTGAATCTGGAAATTCCTGCACTACGAGAGCTTTCCTTGCAAAACAAAGTGCCTGTGGGCGGAAAAGATTTCAAAACCGGACAAACCTTGATGAAGACCATTATCGCTCCGGGACTTAAAGCCCGCATGATCGGTGTGAATGGCTGGTTTTCCACCAATATCTTAGGCAATCGCGATGGGGAAGTGCTGGATGATCCGGAATCCTTTAAGACCAAGGAAGTAAGCAAGTTATCCGTGCTGGAATCTATTCTGGAACAGGATAAATACCCTGAACTTTATGCTGATTTGTATCACAAGGTGCGCATCAATTACTACCCACCCCGGGGTGATAACAAAGAAAGCTGGGATAATATAGATATCTTTGGCTGGCTTGGCTATCCCATGCAGATCAAGATAAATTTCTTGTGCCGTGATAGTATTCTGGCTGCACCGGTGCTGCTGGATCTAATTCTGTTTATCGATCTGGCTCAGCGCAGCGAAATGTTTGGCGTGCAGGAGTGGCTTTCCTTCTTCTGGAAATCACCTATGACTACTCCCGGCTTGTATCCCGAGAATGATCTGTTTATCCAACAGACTAAGCTGAAAAATACGCTACGCTATATGATGAAAGAAGATATGATAACGCATTTGGGATTGGAATATTATAATCAGATGTAAGAAAGTTGGAAGGCTTGATGGTTGGAAGGCTGGAAAGTTGGAAGTTTGGAAAGTTGGATGGTAGGGGCGAGTTGCGCTCGCCCCAAAGATGGAGTTATACTTAAGTAAATGAGGAAGCTAAAGCTACTGTTCAAAATAGGTTACGCCTATCATAAAGCTGCTTTTGATCCCATTATAGATCTGCTGCTTGCCGATAACAGGTTTGATGTGTGGTTTTCTTTGGATATGGAGAAAATCAAGTATTTAATCTTCGAATTTCCCTATCGCAGCAAGATTATTGGCGATTGGGAAAAACTTGGCTACCGCTTTACTACCAACACTAAAGGCTTTGATATCGTAATCGCGGGAGATACTTTGCGCAATGCAGAAGATTACGGCAGAACTTTGTTGATCTTTCTAAATCACGGCACCGGTATCAAGAACATTCTCTACCGCAATCTGGCAAGGGCTAAAGGCGATAAATATCAGATATTTGTGGAAGGTATGCATCGGGTGGAATCGCTGCTCAGTTGCCCGCATTTGGGGAACAGCGAAGTACACCTTATTGGCTTGCCCAAGCTGGATTATTACTTCCAGCAGCGTTTTAACAGAGAAGAAGTGCTGAAGCGCTGGGGTCTTGACCCCGCCAAACAGACCTTGCTTTTTGCCCCCACCTATAAACCTACCTGCATGTTTGAGATTAAAGACGAGATATTTGAGCAAACACGGGACTATAATTTGATCATCAAGCTGCATCCCTACAGTTGGATGGGTAAGTATGCACCGCATAAACAACACCGTATCTTTGAGCAGCGGGTGAAACGCTATAATCACGCAGTGCTGATGCCTTTTAGCGAGTTCAATATCTTGCCCTACTACGTGGCTGCGGATACAATATTAAGTGAAGCCTCCAGTACGGTGTTCGATTTTATCGCCTTTGGCAAGTTTGGCATTGTGTACGATCTACCCTGTGATAAGCTGAAACATTCGGACGGACAGCCGCTATTGGAAATTGATAACCGTGAATTTCTTAAAGGCGCTTTTCCCCATATCCAAAGCGGGAAACAGCTTCCTGAAGCGATAAAAATTGCCTTGCATCCTACTGATGTGATGATCGCTAAAGCCGCTGAATACCGTGATAAGTACTTCTACAAACTGGATGGCAAAGCCAGTGAACGCTTTGTAGCCAAAATGGAAGAACTATACCAGGAAGGCGGGCATGAAAATGGAGGGTGAACAATGAAAGCAGTAATAATTGCCGCAGGTTACGGTAGCAGACTATGGAACGTTAGCAATCAGATTCCCAAAACCCTGTTGCCCTATGGTGGCGGTACAATATTATCCACCATAATAATCCAGATGATAGCCGCTGGAGTAACGGAACTGGCTATAGTGCTTGGTTTTAATCAGCAGTACATTCGGGATTATCTGGCTACACAGGATTTTGGTATCCCCCTTTCCTTGCTGGAAAACACAGATTGGGATAAAGGAAACGCTATATCGGTATATAAGGCAAGGGATTATGCACAAGGTGAACCCTTCTTGCTATCAATGTCCGACCATTTGCTAAAAGTGGATGCACTAAGGCAAATCATTAACAGTGGCGAAAAGAGTAATCTGCTACTGGTTGATCCCTTTATAAAAGATAACTTTGATCTGGATGATGCCACAAAAGTGCAGGTGGAACATGGCTTTATAGCCTCTATTGGTAAAGAGCTAAACATATATAATGCTTTGGATTGTGGTATCTTCCGTTTGGAGCAGGATTTCTTTACTGCCGTGGAAACCGCCCTGTCCAAAGGCATAGATTCCATCAGCGGAGCAATAAGCGAACTGATTGCCACAAAGCGGATTATGGTGGTGAGCCTAACAAAACCGCAGCAATGGCTGGATATAGATACCCCTGAAGCCTACGAGCATGCTAAAGCCAGCTTTAATTTGCCTTAACCTGCGCTGCAGATAGCTAATCTTTTTGATTGACAAAATCTCCCCGCTCCAGAAATTGGCATTCAAGCGTGCGCCCTTAGCTCAATTGGATAGAGCATCTGACTACGGATCAGAAGGTTTGGGGTTCGAGTCCCTTAGGGCGTGCCACTTTTTTCTTGCCAGCAAATGCTGGCTTTTTTTTATGGTGAAAGAATATGAATAAAGACACAGTACCCCACAACAGATTCAGCAACACCATCCTGATATACAAGATGATGCTGCACTATTGGAACTACATGGTCTCCGGATTTGTGGCCATGCTGCTGTTTGCCTTTTTTAGCGGGGCGAGCGTCACGCTGGTTATTCCTTTGTTCGATTACGTGTTTTTTCCGGGCAAAACCAATATAATTTATCACCGTTGGGACACATTCCTGCAAGCGACGATGCAGATGCTGAAAACGTATTTCAGCACTCAGGGTAGCATGTGGGAAGGTTTTCGGAATTACTCCCTATTGTGGACTAATCTAAAAGAACTGATGCTGCATACAGATTCGCTGGCTTTGCTATATATCCTGTGTGTGTTTGTGCTTGGTGCCATGCTGTTTAAGAACATCTTCTTTTACTTGCAGAAGATACTCTTTACGCAGTTACGTGGACGCACGATCAGAGATGTTCGCAACTATATGTTCAGCCGCTATTTAAGCCAATCGCTGGATTTCTTTGGACAGAACCAGGTTGGTGATGCTATTGTGCGTATGGTGAACGACGTGGAAATCGTGAGTGAACGTTTTATCAATTCCATATTTAATGCACTGCGTGAACTGGCTACGATCCTTGTTTTTGCTCGCATTGCCTATTTGCTTAATCATAAGCTGTTTCTGTACAGTATTTTGGTGCTTCCTCTATTTTCCCTGATGATTTCTTATCTGGGTAAAAAGATCAAGAAATACTCGCGCCGGATTCAGGAACAGCTTTCCACCTTGTTTTCCATTGTGGAAGAAGTGCTGAACAGCATGAAGATTGTGCAGGCTTTCCGCCACGAACAGCGCGAAAGCGATAATTTTGCCAAGGTTAATAACCGCCATTTCCATCTGTGGAGCAAAGCGCAGAATTATGATGCGCTGAACATGCCGATCTCGGAGATAAATTCTGCCCTTGTGGGTGTTGTGGTAATAGTTATCGGTGGCAACATGATTCTTACCCCTGGCAGCACTTTCTCACTGGGGGATTTTACAGCTTTTCTTTTTGCCTTGTTTTCTATGTTGCACCCGCTAAAGATACTCACGCAAGTTTACACCGAAATCAGGAAGGCCTTGGTTTCGTTGGATCGCATCGCTTTGGTGATGAATCACGAATCGCAAATCAAGGATAAACCGGATGCCGTATCCAAAGCAGCGTTCGAGCATGAAATCCGCTTTGATAACGTAAGTTTTTATTACAAACCGAGCAAGATGGTGTTGAAAGACCTCAGTTTTACTGTTCCCAAAGGCACTAAGCTTGCGTTAGTAGGAGCCAGCGGTGGGGGAAAAACCACTATTGCTAATCTGATGAACCGCATGTATGACGTTAAAGATGGCAGCATCACCATTGATGGCATCGATATCAGGGATATCAAGCTGGATGATCTGCGCCGATTGTTTGGTGTTGTTACGCAGGATTCCGTGCTTTTCACAAAGTCCATCCGCGATAATATTGCCTATGGCAGCCAGCATGAGGTATCGGATGCACAAGTGCAAGCGGCAGCTAAAATTGCCAATGCAGATGAGTATATCCAGGATTTCCCCCTTAAATATGATGAGGTGCTGGGTAACAAGGGTTCTGATCTTTCCGGCGGACAAAAACAACGCTTGTGTATTGCCAGAGCAGTGGTTGCCGATCCACCTATCCTGATTTTCGACGAAGCCACCTCTGCCCTGGATACCGATTCAGAGAAGAAAGTGCAGGATGCCATCGATCTGGCCACCAAAAACCGCACTGTGGTGATGATAGCTCATCGCTTGTCCACCGTCCTGAAAGCAGATAAGATTATTGTTCTGGAAAAAGGCTGTGTTGTGGGCATGGGCAGTCATGCAGAATTGCTGGTAACTTGTCCACGCTATAAACACCTGCACAGCATCCAGCAGGGGTAAAAAAAGTGCTGGAGTGCTGGAGTGCTGGAGTGCTGGAGTGTTGGAGTGCTGGAGTGCTGGAGTGACCCTAACTTTCCACTTCGGTGCCTTCGGTGTTTTCGGTGGTTAATCATGTTGGTGTGCCCCTAACCCCAAAATCTAAAACAGGAGATAGATAATGAAAATCGAGATTGCCAACGGCGAAATCGTTGACCGTGTTACGATATTGGAGATCAAACTCCAAAAAGTGAAAGCAGCGGATAAACTCGTTAATATCACAGCCGAGTACGATGTTCTGCTGCCAGCCATGCATGAGATTGGGATCACCGCAAAAAGCACAGTTTATCAGGAACTTCTGAAAACCAACAACGCTTTGTGGGAAATCGAGGATAAGCTGCGGGTGAAAGAAGCAGCGAAGGCTTTTGATAATGAATTCATCCAGCTTGCCCGCAGTGTATATTACCAAAACGACATAAGAGCCGCACTTAAGAAACAGATTAACATTGCAACAGGTTCCAAAATTGTAGAAGAGAAAGATTACGTTAAATACCAATGAAAGCCTTCGAGATTAATAAAATACATTCCATCCTGATTATCCAGCTTTGCCCCTTTGGGGATGTGCTGCTTAATACATCCTACCTGGATACACTGCGCCGTAAATTCCCCAAATCCAAAATAGATTTTTTGGTGATGGAGCCGTATAACTCCGTTCTTTACAAGCATCCAGCAATATCGGAAATTGTGGTAATCCCCAAAGCAAAGGGTATTGGGTATATCTGGCAGAGGATTAAGACATTTGCCCGTGTATTTGCCAGGAATTATGACTTGATAATTGATCAACAATGTGGCACGGGTTCGGGCCAGATTGTGTTATTCAGCGGGGCTAAGTATAGGCTTGGGTTTGCGGATAGCAAATTTGCCCGCGTCTATAATCTTGTGGCACAGCGTGGAGTAAAACGTTACAGCGCCTCTACCAAGTTTGATATTTTGAGCCCTATCGGCATCGTGGAAGAACCATATAAGCTGTATTACTATATTAAACAGGAATCAACCGATTACATAGCTAAATGGCTGCAAGAGCAAGGCTTAAACAAGCAGGGATTCATCTGTCTGTCACCCGGAAGTCCCGCACCCTACAAAGTGTGGGATTTATCTCTCTTTGCCAAGCTGGCTGATCGTTTGCAAGCCCAAACTAAGCTGCCGATCGTAATTTTATGGGCGCCTGATGAGCTTGCTGATGCCCGAAAAGTTCAGGAACTGATGACTACGCCAGCCATATTTGCGCTTCCAACCAATCTGAACCAAGCAGCAGCTTTGTTAACCTTTTCCAAGCTGCTTATCTGTAACGATGGAGGGATAAACCACATCTCTGTGGCTACCCAAACACCCTCTCTGGCTATGTTTGGGCCAACTTCTGCGGAGAACTGGAACCCAGAAAAAGTGTTCCCTATCCACATCGGTTTAGCTAACCCGCAAGCATACAATCCCCATGACAAGAGTTTTGGCTTGAACGTGGAAGATGCCTACCAGCAAGCGTTGAAACTGCTATAGCTTGAAGCATAGAAGTAGGGGCTTGCGTTCGCCCAAGGTCATGAAGAGAATCAGATAATTCAACTGGCTCAGCCGGTAAAAAAATTAGTGCATAAAACACCTAACAAAGCTTTTAGGCTTAGGGTGTATTTTTAGAATAAGGGATAAAGTAGTTTTATTGCTTGCGAAATTCAGCTTTAAAGCTATAATTCATTTTTTCACGAACCAGAAATCTCCAAGTTAAAACCTCAGCACGCATTGCACTAATAAAATCCTGGCTCAAGGTGCCTTCTTCCTTGGCTATATCTGCTTCTTGCACCATTCCCATCTCAGAGATATGCAGTGTAAAAAGTAAACCACCCTCCATGGGATTTATCGCACTTTGTTTGCGATAGATGCTCTGAAGAGCTCCCTGACGCGTAGTTACCACATTCTTTATATGCTCTGCATCTGTAGCTCTTTGCTCGGCCACCGTTTTAGGTGCTACAGCTTTTGGGGGTGGGGTTACCGGCTTTACCATTTGCACAGGCTGGGGGCCTGCGCAAGAACTGAACAACACCATCAGAAAAACGATCAAGGTAAAAAATGACATCGATTTCATAAACTTCACTCCTGTTTTTTATGATATTGTAAAGCAGGTTGAAGAAAAACCAAATTATTCTTGACGAAAGAGCAGGTTGTTAAAACTGGCGTAAGTAATAAAGCTATAAACCAGTGCAAGTTCAAGCGCAGATTACGTATAATAAATAATCGAGATAAGAGAGAATGAATAAGGACTTTTTCCGTCCCTTGGTGATAATCGCCTTAGCAGCAATCTTAGTGGGTGGATTGGCAATGCTGATTCCCGCTTGGAATAATAAGCTGATACCGGTGAAAAAACTACACTGGTTCGAAGCGCTTGTGCCCAAGCCGGTTGCTCCGCCTGCAGATAGCGCCCTTGCTATGGATGCACACAATATCGTGAGCGATTTGATGCCGCTTGATTCATTTCTTACTAAGCTAAACAACCCTCAGTCAAGCTTGCGGATAGCATATTTTGGTGATTCTATCATCGAAGGTGATCTGATAACAGCGAAGCTAAGAGAACAGCTTCAGGCAAGCAATGGAGGTGTTGGAGTTGGTCTCGTGCCAATTACATCCATAGTTGCTGGATTCCGGCAAACAATAAAGCACAGCTTTGCCAAGAACTGGGAAAGCTTATCATTCATGTCTCCTTATAAAAACGAGATATCTTTGGGATTTACCGGCTACACCTTTATTCCGCGTCCCTATTATATTGCTGAAAAAGCTATCGAACCCATGAAGCTGGACAGTTTGGCTGTTTTGGATAGTGCCATGGTAGCACCTCCTGAGCCAAAAAAAAAGAGCACCCGCTACTATGTAAACACCGCTCCTTGGGTGGAATACCGTGCTTCGGGGATTGCTGGTGGTGCTGCTGAATTTTCTCGTATCCGCCTATTTTACAGCCATGCAGGGGATTCCAGCTATGTATATGCATCTCAGGATGGAGGAGCTAAACAGAAGCGCACCCTCAGGTCAGGCACAGGTGTACAAATGCTGGATTTGAGTGCTGCCAGTCCTATCA